>CAIXIX010000294.1 GCA_903919615.1 uncultured Chthonomonas sp. | reverse complement strand
CGAAGGCAAAAGTAGATTGTAGTACTCGCTGCACCGTTGAAAGTGCACTACGATGTTTTGGTCTCAATGATCTTGGGGTGAACTACGTTCCCGCCCGTTGTTAGCAGCGTTCCAGCTACGATCTCGTCTGCTGTGTCGATGTTAAGGGCACCATCTTTTACTATGTTCAGAAGAAAAGTTGATATGTTTTTTGCATACAGCTGGCTTGAGTGGTGGGCCAGTTCTGATGGAATGTTTAGTGGACCGATAATGGAGACGCCGTTTATGATCTTCGTTTCACCGGGTACTGTCAATTCGCAGTTCCCGCCTCTTTCAGCCGCTATGTCTACCACCACGGAGCCCGGCTGCATCTGCTCAACCATAGCTGCTGTGATTAGAATTGGCGCCTTCTGCCCAGGAATGGCTGCGGTTGTGATGACCACATCACTTTCCGCAACGACTCCAGTCATCAGTTCCGCCTGTTTTGCATAGAAGTCTGCGCCGAGGGCCTTCGCATAGCCCCCCGCATCCTGAGCGGTGTCCGTTGCAACTTGAAGCTGAACGAAACGTGCCCCGAGGCTTTCAACCTGCTCCTTCGCAACGGGCCGAACATCATAAGCGCTAACCACCGCGCCCAGGCGGCGGGCAGTGGCGATGGCTTGCAGCCCGGCGACGCCTGCGCCGACAATGAACACGCGAGCAGGAGTTATCGTGCCTGCCGCAGTCATTAACATTGGAAAGATCTTCGGAATGGTGTCTGCGGCCATAATCACCGCTTTGTAGCCAGCAAGGTTTGCCTGGGAAGAAAGTACGTCCATCGCTTGGGCACGAGTGATGCGAGGCACGAGATCGAGGGCAAAGGTGACCGCTCCTGTCGATGCAACTTCGAAAACAGGTGCAGGATTGGACAGGGCGTCCATAACTGCAATTTGAACCTGTCCTGCCTTTGAATATGCTAGATCTGCTCGGTACTGCTCCAGATTGGCTCCTAGCCCACGTACCTGAACAATTACATCGCTCTTTTGAAACAGCTCTGATCTTGACTGAGCAAGAGTTGCGCCGGCAGCTATGTATGCACTGTCGGGAAAGCCCGCTTTTTCGCCCGCGCCTGGCTCAATAAGGACCTCGAGTTTGGCCTTCTTGAGATGAGCAATGCTGGTAGGTACAAGTGCAACCCGCTTTTCGCCAGGAAATGTCTCCGTTGGTACTCCAATTAGCACGGAATGCCCTCCCTTCAGACGGAATAAAACACTCACTCAAATACAGCAAACTACTCCGGATGCCCTGCCCAGATTAACTCCTCAAAACGACGGATTGTGCAATCGTTTATCACCATTTGCTTTGTTGTGCCTGCAGGAGGTGTGCTAAACGCCCGGGAATGCGTAGTTTGCAGGCTATAATTACGGCAATTGCGGGATAATGGGGTCCAGCTATTTCAAATTCTCTCGGAGTTCTGGTCAATATGCCATTACTGAAGTCACCCTTTACCATATCAGTTCCGAACCGAAAATTTCCTCTGGCTTGTATCTGGGCCGGATTGACGTTAATAACTGCATCTCACCGTGCACGCTGTGCCGATGGATCTAGCCTGCCGTTGACGAAGCCAAACTACGAGCTTGCGGAGAAATGGACATCTGCAAAGGTCGGCAAGCTCGTGTTTGATTCGGCAGTAACACCTCACTGGCTCGAGCATAACGATAGATTCTGGTATGCATTCGAGACGGCATCGGGCAGGCACTTTTACGTTGTCGATCCACGTGCCAAAAGCCGCAAGCCACTTTTTGACAATGCGAAAATGGCAGCTCAGCTCACGAAAATTGCCCTGTTCCCCTATGATGCTCAGCACCTGCCAATCCGTACGGTCAAGTTTGTAAACAAGGATTCCGCGATCCAGTTTCAAATCGATTATCCTGGCGATGCTACGGTGCGTGACGGCGATAAACTGAAAACTGTAAGTGAGATCGACAAAGCCATACAGGACCAGGGCAAAGGGCAAGAAAAGAAAGACACGCAAACACCTACTGCCAAAGTTTCCGATAGAGCTAATAAGACCCTTCACTTTGTCTACGACCTTGTAAAGGAAGAGCTGTCGCTCGACGCTGCATACAAACCTCCCACAAAGAAGGCGAAGTGGGCAAACATTTCGCCCGACGAGAAGACAGTAGTTTTTGCCCGTGGCTACAACCTTTTCATGATGGATGCCGCGAACTATGCGCTTGCCCAAAAGAAGGCAGACGACAAGACGATAAAAGAGACTCAACTCACAACAGACGGCGAAGAACACTACGGTTTCAGCAATCGGCTCAGAGACGAAGACAAAAAAGAGTATCAGGACGCGGAGAAGGATCGAAAGGACTTTCGTCAGCCTCCCGGCTCTATAATCTGGTCTAAAGACAGCAAGAAATTTGCGGTTGAGCGAGCCGATGAGCGCAAGGTCTCGGACCTCTGGGTTATTAATTCTCTGGCAGAACCTCGCCCAACACTGGAGACCTACCGGTACGATATGCCCGGTGAAGTCAATGTCACTCAGAGCGAGATATTCACCTTCGATGTGGCTACCCACACACGGACAAAGATCAAGGCTGACAAATTTAAAGATCAGAGTCTTGGAATTGAAATATCTCGCGAAACTGCGCTTGAGCGGGAGCGTGAGCCGGAAAAGCGAGTTCCTACGTGGCTGAGCGAGGCTTCGGACAAACTCTACTTCACACGAACCAGTCGAGATCGCCACAAACTAGATGTTTGCGTTGCCAACCCTGACAATGGCGATGTTACAGTACTCATCGAGGAGCGGCTTAACACCTATATCGATACCCAGCCCCTTAAACTCATCGATAATGGAAAGCAGATGCTCTTCTGGTCAGAGCGTGATGGATGGGGACACTGGTATCTCTTCGATGACACAGGGAAACTCCTCAATCAGGTAACACAGGGAGAATTTATGGCGCAGCAGATTGAAGGAGTCGACCCAAAGTCGCACACTCTTTACTTCAACGCATGCGGCCGCGAACCAGGCGAGGACCCGTACTATACTCACCTCTATCGTGTTCAGTTAGATGGCAAGAACCTTCGTATGCTCTCTCCGGGGGATGCACTGCACGCACCAAGTATGGACGACGCTGCGAAGTATTTTGTCGATAACTCGAGCAGGATTGATGCAGCTCCTATCTCCGTACTGAGAGACTCAAACGGGAATAAGCTCATAGATCTCGAAACTACTGATGTTTCAGCTCTCGTTGCCGCAGGCTACAAGTTTCCTGAACCGTTCAAGATTAAGGCAGATGATGGAATCACCGATATATACGGTGTAATGTACAAACCGTATGACTTTGATCCACACAAGCGTTACCCAATCATCGAGTACGTGTATCCTGGCCCCCAAACAGAAGCGGTTTCGAAGACATTCTCGCCTCGAGGCGGCAGCGCAACGCTAGCACAGATCGGTTTTATTGTTATTGAGGTTGGAAACCGTGGCGGAAATCCGCAGCGTTCCAAGTGGTATCACAACTTCGGCTATGGTAACCTGCGCGACTACGGTTTGGCGGATAAGAAGCGTGCCGCAGAGGAGCTAGCCCTGCTCTACCCTTACATTGATATCGACCGTGTTGGAATATGGGGACATTCTGGCGGAGGATTTATGTCTGCCGCAGCAATGCTGGTATACCCGGACTTCTTCAAGGTCGCCTGGTCCGAATCAGGCAATCACGAGAACAACGTATACAATCGCTGGTGGAGCGAATCGCATCATGGCGTTAAAGAGGTTGCCGACAAAGATGGTCAGGTTCATTTCGAGTATAACATCGATAAGAACTCGGAGCTCGCGAAGAACCTGAAGGGTCACCTGATGCTGACCACCGGCGACATAGATAACAACGTTCACCCAGCGAACACTCTCCGCTTGATGAACGCGCTCATTCGCGCAAACAAGCGGTTCGATTTCTTCATGTTCCCTGGCCAGCGCCATGGGTACGGAGATATGGGGGAATACTGCTTCTGGATGCGGTGCGACTACTTTAGCAAACACCTGTTGGGAGCGGCTCCTTCCAGTATTGATGTTCTGGAACTGGACCGGGAAAAGCCCCAAACTGGAACAAAACGCTAGTAGAGCCCGACAGAAAGGCAAATTAATGGAAGGACCCAGGGCAGTACGCCCGGATGAGATGGAGGCGCTTCGACGGCTAACGGATGTGGTCTTCAGGCCCGGCATGCCGGAACAGTACCCGCAGCTGTTTGACAGCGATAACCTGAGCAACCTGCGTGTTTGCATGGACGACGGCGTCTGCGCGAGCCATGTTGGTATGGTACAGCGCAGTGCGCTCATTATGGGCTGCCAGATCAAGGTCTGCATGGTCGGAAGCGTCGCGACAGATCCGGACTATCGTAACCAGGGCCTCGCATCTGCGTGCTTTTTCGACGCTGTTGACAAGGCAAGACACGATGGCGTCGACCTGATGATCGTTTCTGGTGGACGTGGCCTATACACGCGCAATGGTTGTATGAACGTCGGCTCTGATCTCCGTGTAAGTGTTGTGGCCGAACAGATCGCTGAGCGCAATGTAATCGTCACCGATCTGCAGACCGGTGATCTCGATCTCATTACTGAATGTTATCGCAAAGAGCCAGTTCGCTTCGTTCGGACCCCAGCCGACTATAATTTCTATTTCAAGAGCGGTTGGGCGATGAATGCACCATCGGTGTTCCACGTTGTTCGGGCTGCTGGCACCAACGCGTTTCTTGGATACGTTTTTGTTCGGGATCCACAAGAAGGCAAAGCTGCCTCTTTGGTCGAATTCGGTGGCGATAGGCATGCTATTATCGCGTCGCTTCCGCACCTTTTCGAGAAGTATGGGCTTAGCAGTATCAATTTTCATGTGCAAACGGGTGACGATTTAATGCAGCAACTATGTTTTGCCGCCGGTTTAGAGCATACGAGAACTACAACTTCGGGCACATTCAAATTCATCAACTTCACTCAGTTGATGCACAAACTTCACGTGAGATTTGCTGAAATACTGGGCGAAGATAGTGCGTGTGCACTTCGCTTTGATGACGATGGCGACGTCTACACGTTCGGCTCTGGATCAAATACGCTAATACTCGACCGAGATACTGCGACGAAAGCCGTGTTTGGAACACCAGACGGCCTCCCTGTTGAGATTCTAAATTGCCAGGGTACTCTGGGTGAATCACTTCGTGCAATTCTACCGATACCAACACTCTGGTATGGAATGAACTACGTATAATGTAATTAGTATTGTCGGGGTTAAGTACAATGAAGTTTTTCAGCCGTTTGGCTTTAGGCGTCGCTGCCTTAGGCGTACTCGCTGTCTCTGCTATTTCCACTTCCGCGCAATCCGTCTCCATGTCCTCGCTGCTGTCCGAGATGACGGATCGTGACTCCGTCGCTCGCACTGCATCACCCGCCTTTACGCTAAACCAGGTCAGCAGCCATGACATCACCAAGCGCGATCCCGGAGATCCCGTCACCTGGCACTCTAACCACGATTCCGAACAGTTTATCCGGACCGAGATCCACAAAGGCCGGCGTGAGTGGGTAATCATGGATGCGGCCGGACCGGGGGCAATTACGCGGTTCTGGTTACCGTTGGACCCATCGCACGACAAGCAGATAATTCGTTTCTATCTGGATGGTTCACCTCAGCCGGTGATCGCTGCGAAGTATAACGATCTCCTTGCGGGACGCGCATTTGTTCACCCACCCTTTGCCTTTGTTGCCTGGGATGAATTGGATTTGCGCCATGAGCTCACCTCCGTTCCGCGAACACAGCGCGGTGTCGCCGGCGACCTTTATCTTCCGATTCCCTTCTCCAAGTCGATCAAAGTCACTCTCGACGAGATCCCGTTCTACTACATCATCAACTATCGGGAATATGTGGCGGGCACAAAGGTGAAGAGCTTCTCTCTGGACGAATACAACAATGCGTCGGCGATCCTGAATAAAACGTCCGAAACCCTGCTGATTAGACCGGAATTAACATCATCAAATCCGCTTTCGACCGTACCTTCTCAAGGTTCAATCTCTGTTAAACTCCCGGCCGGGCCTGCAGCAGTTTGCAAGATACGGATCAATCTGGATAAGCGCAATGCCGACAAAATCCGCTCAACCGTGCTTGAAGCGGAGTTCGATGGTGAAGAGACCGTGTTCTGTCCGGTAAGCGAGCTTAGCGGCTGCGGTCCACGGATGCATGCAAACCACGACTGGTATCGAACTGTAACTGCAAACGGCGATATTGAGCTAAGGTTTGTCATGCCCTATCGTTCCACTGCTACGATCTCGCTGCATAACCTTGCGAGCGTACCGGTCAGCGCAAGCATCACAACCGAAACAGAAAAGTGGAAATGGTCTCCGACATCCATGCACTTTCATGCCTCGTGGCGTGCGGAACACGACCTGAAGACAAGACCCATGTCGGATTGGAACTACCTTCAATTTGAGGGCATCGGCCGGTACATTGGCGATACGCTCTCTGTCTGGTCGCCGGTTGGCGAATGGTACGGCGAGGGTGATGAGCGCATCTACCTGAATGGCGATACCTTCCCGGCACATATCGGCACGGGCACGGAAGATTATTACGGCTATGCCTGGGGTATGGCGGACTACTTCAGCTCTCCTTTCATCTCCACTCCGGCAAGAGACATTCAGGATCGCGGGAACTGGCGCGGTTACACGACGACGTCGCGATTGCGCCTGCTAGATACCATTCCAGTCACAAATGGCTTCAAGTTCGATATGGAGATTTGGAACTGGGCCGATACAAAGGTCGACTACGCTGCCGCAACCTACTGGTACGCGCTTCCTGGCTCAAGAGACAATCGTCCGAAGCAGCCCACCGAGGCCGCAACAATGCTTCGACCTGTACCACCAACTCCAGGCGTTATCCACATTGATGGAGCCATCGAATGTGAAACAGCCGATGCTGCCGCTTCAACACCTGGCCTGGTCCTCGAACAGCAGACCAGCGGTCTCATCGAAGGCGGATGGAGCGGTGGCAAACAGCTCTTTGTTCAGGCTCAGCACATCGGCGATTTTGTAGAGCTCGTGATTCCTTCAAAATCACAACAGCCTGTGGAGCTGTCGCTCTACGCGACAAAAAGTCATGACTACGGAATATTGCGGTTCAGCCTGAACGGCAAGGCTAACAGTACAGACTTTGATGGCTATGCTCCCTCAGCGCACTCCGTCGGCCCTTATGTCATCGGAACCGTGACGCCCCGTGACGGCAAGATTCTCCTAAAGGTCGAGGTTGTAGGCACAAACCCGGAATCGAAGGGCAAACGGTACTACTTTGGATTGGACTGCGTTACGCTAAAGCCCGCGCTTTAAGATTGGTGCGTGTAAGTTGAAATCTATTCGAATTCCTAGATGCAAATTCGCTCTCGCGGCCATACTGATTGGCGCCGCCGTGCTCTCCCTTTCTGGCGTTCCTTTGCTGGCCCAGGACGATATCGACAAGGTGTGGGACACCAGCTCAATCGATTGGACTGGAACAAGCTCTGCACTTCATGTAGGGGGCAAGGGGCGCTCCCTTGCAGTGAAGCGGGGCGTTGGCGCTGGTAACGATCTTACGATAGAGTCGACGATCACTCCAAGGCGTTCAATTGCCTCGTCCTGGAAGCTCGCTGGTATCCTTCTCAAAGCTGACGAAGGCAACTTCTGGCACCTGGCTCTTGCAGAAGGTCCAGATGTGGCTGGCAAGTCTCACTTCATCGAACTTACCGAGATGCTTGAAAACAAGTGGCTGTCGCAGTCGAATCTGAAGCAGTCGGATCATCCCACTGTTCAGAAGGCGTGGGAATATGGACGGAGCTACAAGCTCAAGATCATTCTCTCGCACGATGGTATCGCCGGAGACGTTACAGATGCTGCAACCGGTGAGCGAATTTTTAGCCGAGATTTTGCTTTTATTGGAGCAGCAGTAGGGTATGGTCGGCCCGGGCTAACAAGCGATAGCCTGGAGGCAGATTTTGCCGACTTCAAAGCAGATATTCGCAGCGCAGTCGTTCTACCGGCTGCCCTTTCAGCTCCAAAATTCACCTCACTCTCGAATCACGATCCAGTTGCGTCTGCTTCTGGCTACTTCAAAACAGCAAATATCAACGACAAATGGTGGCTCGTCGATCCCACGGGTCGACCGTTTTATGCGGTGGCAACAGATCATGTTAACTACAATGTTCATTTCACCGAGAAGCTTGGTTATGCCGAGTATCACAGAAACGTAGAAACAAAGTTCGGCACTGAAGCGAAATGGGCCGAGAATGAGGTCGCGCGACTTAAGCTATGGGGGTTCAACACACTTGGTACCGGCTGCGGCGAGTCAACGTATCATCGTGGTCTGCCTCACACGGAGTTCCTTGGTCTGGGTGCAAACTTCACGTCAGTTGGTTATATTGCAGAGAGGACAACCTGGACTGGCTTTCCAGATGTGTTCCATCCAGATTTCGAACGATGGTGCCGCAAGGCAGCGGAGCTGCATTGCATCGCGAATAAATCCGATCCCTGGCTGCTTGGCTACTTCCTCGACAACGAGCTGGAATGGCTCGGTAAGAATTACACCGATGGCGGATTGGCCGATGAAGCGCTTAAACTCCTTCCTGGCGCCCCCGCCAGAGCAGCGTTGATCTCGTTCGTGAAACAGCGCTACTCCGATTTTCGGGCGTTTAATATTGAATGGAAAACTGCATTAGACTCCTGGGATGACCTGGAGACTGGTAAGGTTACTTTCCGCGGAGCAGCATCAGAGAAAGCAAATTCCGATAAGTTAGCCTTTGTACAGATCATCGCAGATCGCTATTTCAAATACACGTCGGCCGCAATCCGCGCAGCAGATCCCAACCACATGGTTCTTGGCTGCAGATTTGCAGGCACCGCCCCTCCCGGAGTGATCGCTGCGGCGGGGAGATACTGCGACGTCGTATCCATCAACTACTACGGTCAGGTAGACCAGGAGCGCAGCATCTCCACGGATATGCCCGGCAAGATGGATGCCTGGTATGCAGAAGCTAAACGCCCCATTATGGTTACTGAGTGGAGCTTTCCTGCGCTAGATGCCGGTTTGCCAAGTGTTCATGGCGCGGGACAGCGCGTCGCTACCCAGGCCGACAAAGCAAGATGCTTCACAATCTATCAGCGCAGTCTCTTTACGCTTCCGTACATGGTCGGCTCCTCCTGGTTTATGTGGGCTGATGAGCCTGCGCTTGGAATTTCTTCTACCTTTCCGGAGGATTCAAACTACGGGCTTGTAGATGTGCGGGACAATGCTTGGCCGGAGATTACCGTGGCGGCAGCAAAGCTAAATCCATCTGCCTTAGCAATGCACGCACACGAAACAGCGCTCCTGAAGGTCAGTATCGCGAGCAAATTGGGCACAAACTCGGTCACGGTTGCGAACACTGGCACGAAATCAGCCTCTGCTCAAGTTGAGATTTGGGTTCAGGGCAAGCGAACATTCCATGATGTTACTGTAGCTGCGCACGCGCAAGTGTCTCTGCCAATCCAGAGCAATTCTCCGGCGTTTGTTTCCGCACGCGTCGATGCTGCTGAGACCGTGATGCAGTGGGACAGATCCGGAAACTATGCTGAAAAGATAATTAATGTAGATCGAGCGGCAAAGCCCAGTTTGCTGTTTGTGAACCCTGCTGATACTAAGATGGAGAACCCGGTATCTACCCTAACGGTACCTAGCAATACCGACGCGATAGCAGTTAAAGGTGCAGGCATTCAGCAGCAAGTCGATGTCCTGCCAGACCATTCGGAACTTACAATCATGCTCCCTTCGATTGAGGCGAAGAGTGTCATTGTGCTCCCAGTTACGAAAGATGGATTTCTTTTCCGGTCTAACCACAGCCTTGTTCCGGATCGAGACATCGATCTGCCTGGGACACTGCACCTGCATCACAGCCAGGGACAGGGCGACCTGTTCGACATTATTAGTGTCGGCAGCACACCTGTTGGGCGGTACCAGATCGTTGTGCATGAAGGCGGAAAGCAGAACCTCTGGGTTTCACCTAACAATATATTGGCGATTGAATCTTTCGAGGGCCCGGTGCGCAGCATCTACGTGTTCACCACCAGAGCCGGCCAATCTGGTGTAAAGACAGCAGTGGATCCCAATGGCAAATATGCTGAGCAGCAGACTGACGCGCGGCGGTTTGATTGCCGTTATCGGCTCGTTGTAAATAGCAAGCAATCTTACTTCACGTCGCAGTTTGTCTCGCTAACGAATAGCGATTTTTCACCGCTTAACTTTGATTCGTACTACCACTATGCCACGTCAGCAGTAGCAGGAGACGCAGGCAGCGATCAGCCAAGAAACAACCACGATGCCAGCTTCTGGTGGAATAGCAAGCAGGATGTTGCGTACGGCGTGGTGGCACCTTCCGAGCTGTTTAAGATGAGCTATTGGAAGGACACGCCAGATGGAAAAGGCGAACATCCCGATGTTTGGCGAGACATCAAGCGAGATTTGAAACCGGGTGAGACGGTTCGAGCCACCGCTGAAGATGCTGCCGTAACCGTGTTCATCGACGGCAAAGCTGGCAACCCTCCCGCCGCAAAGACAATCAAGCACCTTCGTGAGCTAAACGCAATCAAGCTAATACCGATTGGCCTGTGGTGAGCATCACAGATGCGACACGTTCAATTTGACGGGACGCATATGATATACAGGATGAGATAACGCCCAAACTGGAGCCCGCTTGTCCTCAAGCGGAAATGGACATCAATTCTTGATTGGCGGCATCCGAAGGCGCGCATTAATCCCTCTCCCCAGCGCGCGGCTAAGATACTAACATTGCATCTATGTACACACATGATTACGTTAAAATAGACAATTAACAGCTATTGAATGATATTGTTTGTAACTAACTGTGCGTAATGCTAAGATTGCACGTTGCGCGACGGAATTGATGCCAGGCCGAATCGCCACGTTCCGTGTAGCACAACAAAAATGATGACGCACTTTTGCATAGGTTGGCCTGTAACTCGCTGCGTCGTTAAGAACGCCAACGTCCGCTAAGGACGCCAATATTGTGTGGGTAAACCGATGGCGTCCTTTGGCCAGCACGTAGCACAACAACGATAACATCAGGCGCTTGCATAGCTTGCCTTGCAGCTCGCTGGGTCGTTATGAACGCCAACTTCCGTTAAGAACGCCAACGTCCGCTAAGGACGCCAATGTTGTGTGGGTATACCGATGGCGTCCTTCGGCCAGCGCGTAGCACAACAACGATAACACCAGGCCCTTGCACAGGTTGCCCTGTAACTCGCTGCGTCGTTAAGAACGCCAACGTCCGCCAAGGACGCCAATATTGTGTGGGTATACCGATGGCGTCCTTCGGCCGGCGCAACCAAATCGTCATCTCGAAGGAGCTTAAGCGACTGTTGAGATCCCCCACTTGCCAGCGCGGGCCGCCGTCGATTACTTACGGTACCGCTCGTACTATTCCATCTCATCCGCGCTAGCAGTGCGTGAAGCAAGAGCGAAATGACGTGTCTGGGCTACCTGTGATATTACCCATAAATGGCCATCCGCTTGGAACCTGAAATTGGAGCCTTCCAACACATGACCGTTCATGTTCTGGGCTTCTTCATGTCACGATAATACAGAAGCCGTTCTCAACGGCCAACTCGCCCATTACGAGGTCCACACCACTCGATAACACCATGGACGTGTTCAAACGAATCCAAGCAGTTTACAAGGATCGCTCTCAAAAGAAAGATAGATTCGTCAGGAAGCTGTGGTATCGCGCATAAACCCCTGATCGAGCACAACACGTCCCGCCCGAAGGGCGTTTGCGCCGTGACGGGCCGTTTACGGTCCGGTATCCGCAGTTCGATCCCTCCCCTCTTCCCCCTATACCGGGCGAAGCCCGGTATAGGGTAAGAGGGTGTTTGACTACGTAACGCATCCACCACGGCATGAATGCCGCGTCTAGGCACAAATGCAATTCGGGCAAGGAACTGAAAGACTTCAACATCTGGCAAGAACCCGCGAAGATACTCGCGGGTACTATCTTGTCGGCAGGCACTTCTCCGCGCCTCTGTGCTCTGCACGATATTCATTAGGACACACCAGCCGTGCAATTACCGCGTGGGGACAGGCGGGTTCCAGTTTGGTGTCTTTGTCGGAAACAATACAGCCGTCTGGTAGAATTATGGCAATTGGGCTCGTGCCGTTGGCCCATTACGGATTGCGGGCAACATTAGGACAAAGGAGCCGTCACGATGAGCGATGTTATCGACCAGGCAAAAGCAGAGTTCAGACGTAGTACCGATAGTCTCAAAGAGGTTCTTGCCGCGACTCCGGACGACAAGCTTAACTGGTCGCCTACCGATACCTGTCGGTCGCCATTGCAAGTTGCGGCTCACGCGGCGATTTGGGTTAGCCGGATGCAGGCACTTCTCTCTCACTGCATCTACCATACCCCATTTGAGAGCATTGCTGAGAAAGTTGCTGAGGGTGGTTATCCGTCAATTTATGCGGCGATGCGAGCGCTTGAAGAACCCTATACGACTCGAAAGCAGGTGCTGGATCTGCTCGATACGTCATCAGCGGATTATTTGGGGTTTCTGGACGGAATATCGCCGGAGGCGCATGGAACGATAGTGGATCTGCGCTTCGCATCATTCCCGCTTGCCGTTGCGGTTACGTTTAATGGGATGCATGTCGCATCGCATGTGGCGCAAATCGAGTATATCCAGACAGCTTACGGAGATCACGACTGGCACTAGGACAGGCGCAACCGACCTATTTGCTGCCCCAAATCTGTTGCCGCGCTCTTCGCTGTTTCAGCGAGCCAGCCCGACCGATACGTCTTTCAGGTACGCGCCATCCCATGCCTTAGAGCCCACCTTTTAAATATTGCGTGTGATGACCGGTACGGTAAATGCAGGTTTCGGGTTTTCGGTATCCTGTTTTCGGTGTTAGGATGGACATGTCGCCTGGCGGATGGTGGCGTGCATCATTTAATAGGGGCCATGGCGAGTAGGCGTACTGGTTTTTATCCGTCTTCTCCGTGTTATCGGTTCAATCTGCCCATCTCTTTGATCGGCGAACGGTCAGTAAAACAAGCGCTAAGTCAACACCCAAGAATCGCCCTGTGGTAGAATACGCTTCATGTTTAACACGAAAAAAATCCGTAAATTCGCCTCGATGGCTGCGCTTGGCATGATCTGTTTCTGCGGTCAAACGGCTACCGCGCAGGCGACGGATCCTGCCCTTAAATCGCTCTTTGCGAAGGTCGCAGCTTCCTATCGGGGTCTAAAATCATTCAGCGGAACGATAGATACGACTGACGGGGATGCAGCGCATCAAATTCGAACCGTTCTCCAGTTTTCCAAGCCCAATCAGTTTAAGGCGTTAATTATCGCGCCTGGCGGCAAAGCCTCAATTGTTTCTGATGGAACGAACACCTTTACAACCTCTTCCCGGTTAAAGGGCAAGTACCTGAAAGAGCCAGCATCGAGTTTTGGAAACTGTATGGGCATGCTGCGTGAGGTTGGCGGGGGCGGCGTAGGTTTGCTGCCCATCGCACTTACCGCTCCAGACGCTGAATTACATCTGGTTCCTGGTAAACCTGAATCGATCAAGAAGGCTGCAGACGCAACGGTTGGCGGCGAAGCCTGCATCCAGATCTCAGCGATTACGATAGGCCAGAAAGGGAAGCAGTCTTATATCATTTTTATTTCAAAACACGATTACCTCCTACGCAAGCTAGTTGTCGCCGACGCAAAACCAGGCTCCAAACCTATTGTTGTGGAAACGTACTCGGCCGTCAAAGCCAATCCGTCACTCCCGTCAGCGGAGTTCCGGTTTTCTGCTCCCACAGGCTATGTGGCAGTCGATCCCAATGCGCAGCAGACACCTTACGATCCCAAAATTAAGGTTGGCGCCTCTCCTTTGCCAATAACAGGTCAGGATCTTGCCGGAAAACCCGTATCGCTAACTCAGTATCGAGGGAAAGTATTGCTGGTCGACTTCTGGGCTACATGGTGCGGCCCCTGCCTCGCTGAGATGCCGAATGTGATATCGGCATACAATAAATACCACTCGCGAGGATTTGAAATCGTTGGTGTGACGCTGGACAAGGCAAACTACAAGAACCAGGTGCAGGACTTTATTCGCGATAATCATATGCCGTGGAGGCAGATTTATCAGGGTAAATACTGGGACTCGGATAACGCCCAAGCCTATGGCTTGCACGGCATTCCATTCATGATGCTGATAGGCAAAAGCGGTAAGATCGCAGCAATTAACGCCCGCGGCGATCTGCTTGCTCCTGCGATAGAGGCAGCACTTAACAAGAAGTGATCTCCATTACTCACGGAAAACCTGCTCTCGTTCTTGCGCCGATGGATGGCCTGACCGATGCGCCGATGCGCGCCGTTCAGGGCAGCATCGGCGCGTTTGATTATGCAGTGTCCGAGTTCATTCGAGTTGCTCAGGAGATCCCTCCGGTTAAGGTCTTTCGTAGAGATGTGCCGGAGTTATTGACTGGCTGCCGGACGGCAACCGGCCTGCCCGTACAGGTGCAGATCCTTGGCGGCGACCCGGAACGTATGGCGATTGCCGCGATAACGGCCGTTGATGCTGGCGCGACCGCAATTGACATCAACTTTGGATGCCCTGCGCCGACTGTGAACCGACATGACGGCGGTGCAACCCTCTTGAAATATCCAGACCGTATCTATTGTGTCGTTAAAGCGGTACGAGAGGCCCTTCCCCTCTCCATACCTGTATCAGCAAAAATGAGATTGGGTTGGGATAGCATTGATCCCATCTTCGAAAATGCACAGATGGCTGAAAGTGCCGGTGCCTCCTGGATCACCATACACGGTCGAACTAAGATTCAGCGCTATGCACCGCCGGCTCACTGGGAGCCGATAGGGCTTGTGCGTGAGCGCCTTACCATTCCGGTGGTGGCGAATGGCGATATCTGGAATCTCGATGAATTTCGCCGCTGCCGCGAAGTTACAGGCTGCGAGCATTTCATGCTTGGCCGATGCGCGATTGCCAACCCTAATCTTGCGAATGAGATAGCACGAGAGCTTGGAACAGACAGAGCATCCGCCGCCGATGCGCCGGACTGGATCGAACTGATTCGTCAACTGCATCACTATTCAAGCTGTTTCGGATTAGGCGATAGCTATGTACTTTGCCGCCTAAAGCAATGGCTCTCTATGGCGAGCCGATTTGGGTCGTATCCCTATTTCGAGAGCCTGAAACGTGTTCAAACACTGCAGGAGTTTATGAACATCGCGAGGCTTTGCGAAGAATTGGGTGATGAGACCACTCCTCGTGAACTAACTAGAGCATGATTAGTGATTCATGTCTCGACCAACGACGGAGGGACTCCGGAATAGCCCCCCTCACCCTTGGCATTATCTTGTTTCATCGCTTCAGATTGTGTATGACGAGCCAGCAAACAGTAGGTTATATGCACAAATTGATCACTGAGTGTTTGCCGGACCCTCACCCCGCCTACCCTTTCCGCTTGGGTCCCTCCTTCGTCAGGCGCGGCAGGGAACCCTCTTCTCCGCTCACAAGCTCGCTCCTTCCCGCTCGGACCCTCGTTCCTCGGGCCTCTTTCCGCTTGCCTCACCAGGCAAGCTGGTGCGCGGTAGAGAACACGGTGGAGACCACGGGAGAGGGGCCATTCGCGCCTTCGGATGTTGACGCGCTGATTTTGCGAGGCGTCAAGCATGCCTGAGCCAGCGATAAAATCTAGCAGGTACCGTTGGGCGCTTGTGGGCATGCTCTGGTTCATCTGCTTCTTCAACTACGCAGACCGGGTCGCAATCGCCTCTGTGTTTCCCGTCCTTCAACGCCAGTATCACTTTACAAAATCAGAGTTAGGGCTTATAGGCGCAGCCTTTACGTGGGTCTATGCAGCGTTTGCACCGATCGCGGGCCATACTGGCGATAAACTACAGCGAAAACACGTGATCATTGCTGGCCTCTACATCTGGAGCGCAATCACAGGCTTTACCGGATTATGTACAAAGCTGTGGCAGTTTGTTCTGGTCCGCGGCGCGGAAGGCCTTGGGGAAACCTTCTACTTCCCTGCATCGATGGCGCTGATTAGCGACTACCATTCTGGCAAAACTCGATCCCGAGCCATAGGTCTGCATCAGACTAGCATCTACGCAGGCACCATCTTTGGTGGTTCAATTGCAGGACTCTTGGCTGAGAGACATGGCTGGCAAACTCCCTTCTGGGCTTTCGGTATTGCTGGGATTGTTCTGGGGCTAATTCTATCGGCGTTTATTGTCGAACCACCAAGAAATGCCGCGGAGATTGCTGAGAAGAATGTCCCGCACAACGAAGCTGAGGCACTCTCAACACGAGAGTTTCTTTCGTCTCTTAAGCGCACACCCACCGCTGTCATGCTGCTCATCGCCTACTTCGGGGCAAATCTGGTTGGCTTCATCTTCCTGACGTGGATGCCAACCTTTCTGAAAGAGAAGTTCCATGTTAACCTGGCGATGGCTAGCCTTGGAGGGACCTTCTTTATTCAAATTGCAAGCATGATTGGGGCGATTGCTGGCGGTATAGCTGCTGACCACCGTGTAAAAGCAAGGCTGCAGGGTCGCATTGAGGTTCAGTCGGCTGCGATCTTATTCGGGGCGCCTGCAGTGTTCTTCTGTGGCTGGACAACAAGCGGCATAGCGCTAATTGCAGCGATGAGCGTCTTTGGCTTCTTTAAGGGAGTGTATGACGCTAGCCTTACGTCGGCGTTTTACGACGTCATTCCAGCGTCTCGCAGAAGCAGCGCTACTGGAATTATGAACCTCATAGGATGGACTGGCGCGGGTATCGGCGCACTTGTCATCGGCATCGCAGTCGACCATGGCGCCACGATGAGCGCTGCCATCTCCTCATCGGCGATAATCTACCTCGCTGTCGCGATTGTTCTGTTCGCGACGGCCAAGGGACCTGCGGTGACGGATATCGAAAATGCAGGCGTTGGGTTTTAGGTGTTGGGTGATACTAATGGCGGCATAGGAGCCCTGGGGAGAAGCGCATAGGGCCTACCCTATCCAGCTTGGGTCGCTCCTCCACGCCGTAGTTGCTGCGCAACGCGCGGAGACCACCGTCGGGCGCAGTAGAGAACGAGGGAATAGTTGCGCGCCTTCGGATGTTATCGAGACTCAAGTCGAGGTAACCTGATTGTAATGAATTGATCCACTGAGAGAGTTACCGAAATGACCCGATGTGCGTGTCGCCGATTAAGGCAGTTATTATCCACCGTTCTTTTGATGACAGCGTTGTCAATTTCGGTGCACGCAGCGCGGGCTGCGGATGGATATACAACGATCCTACCGGGCACACTGGGAGAGAAGGAGTATCTCATCGATGACCGTTCCGTTCTTCGGGAGATTGGATACGATCCGTTGCGTCCGTTTGTACGGGTTGCGGATGGCGAGAGGATGTCCTTCTCCTATCGGTTTGCACCCGGCCGAAGCTCTGTTGCCTATCTGCTTATCAGTGTCGGCTCACGATTCGTAATATCGATCTCGGATGACTCAGGTTCGGAGTACAAACAGGTTTCTGATGTGAACACCTGTGAGCGCACTGGATGGAGAGTCTTTGTCGACCTCACGCCATTTCTGCACGACACTGACGCCGTTCGTGTGAAGTTTGAATCCCGATATAAGAACGAAGGCTGGGGCGCGATCCTGTCGGACGTGCTCTACTTCCATGAGGCGGCCTCAGATATTGCGCGCATTTCTCTCAATGACGGCTGGAAGGCCGCCGGACGAGTTTACTCTCCCGGAACCGAATTGTCCTCTCCACAGCCAGTAACTCTGACCAAGACATTCCGCTGTCCGGTTGGATGGCCAACAAATAAAGACCTGGCGCTTTACCTATCGGATGTTACAGGCGCAATCGACAGCCTGTCCTGCAATAATTATCCGCTCAAGCTTCGCCGCACGCCCGATATGGGCTACTGGGCCAGTATTCCCTGCGATATCCTCAAGGCCGGCGCAGCAAATCTTCTTTCTGTAAACGTTAGGCCGGTGCATGGAGTGGCGAGCCTGTGGGCGCCAGTCAGGGTTGGTTTACGGTTGCCAGCCTGTGCTGTACCGGCGGAGAAGCGATCTGGCAAGAGTGTTTGTCTGCCAACTCACCAGAGTGCCCCGTATACTCCCGACAAGATGAACTATCTTGCGAGCAACTTTATGCAGTCACTGTATGATTCAAGATACGATCTGTTGACTTTCGTCCCCGATGAACGAATGCCCATCCATTTTGTGCACGACACGCTTAGAAGCCTGGCCGCGCTCGAGGAGGAAGACCGTTACACAGGTGTTGCACGACTGGAGCTAGCCCGCAAGTTGTATGCAGGATGCAAACGAGCCTTGCTGCCGGGCGGAGAGATGCTGTTTGCCTTCAAACACGACAAACGGCCGGTCGATATTCGCCCTCTCGGGGACACGCCGGCCCTCACTCTCAATCACAAGCTCGACAATGCGCGAGCGGTTGCGGCGATCTCAGCTATTTTCTCTGGACGCGAGGCGCCTGTGACATTCTCGGATACAGCAACAGCAACAGCAACATTCGGAAACACCACCTCATTCACTCGAACGTGGACCTCAGGCGATCGACGCATCAAAGCTCGTGCCGCGTACGCACCCGGTGATGCCGATACGCCACCCTGTTTCGACTTTGACCTGGATGGCAAAGGCCCTGTTAGGATCGAGATCGGCAAGTTAGCGGAAAAGGATATGTGGTTTGTGCCCGGATCATGGGGTCCGGAAGCAGTTTTGCTGCAGGGTGGCAAGACGCTCATGGCAAGGGACACGCCGCTTCAACTCACCCACCCCGCTGAGAAGTACCTACTCATCCGTGGTGGCAACTCCGGCAACTACACATTCTGTCGTGCGATGATGGTGATGTGGGATACTGCTCCTGACAAAGTGTCGTCCACGTCAATTGCAGGGGGCCGATACTATAAACTCTATTCCAGCATTAGCCTCGAGTATCAGAACGATCGACCCGGCAAAGTTCGATTAACCATCTTCCCGTACGATGGTTTCCCCGAATCCCTTAACGTGCCGCAGATATTGGCCGAAAATATCTTAAGAACGGGCAAGTTCGGAATGGGAGTTTTCGATCCGGTCGCGACTTCAACCTCCAACGGCCTCGGCCCTGAGGCGATGAGCGCGGCTGCCTGGATGTTCCGAAAGCACGGCGCGCCGGAGGCGGCCGAAGCGGAGGCCTTTGCGCTGCAATGTATGAAGGCCTGTACTACGTTAGACCTCGCTGGCACCCATACAGAACAGCTCTACTATCTTATCAACGCGTGCAGAAATCTAGCAGAGTTAGGTCATCCGGAATACTTGCCCTGGGTAAAGATCTGGGCGGATCGCATTCTGGAGATGCAGCAGCCGGATGGTACTTTTGCGTGGTTGAACTATCAGTTCCGATGCATGGCAGCGCTTCTGAAAGCCTATGAGATTACGGGAGATCATCGCTATCGTGATGCTTTCGATAAGGCACTGAAGACGATCGAGTATCGCGATAACAAACTTTACTGGAAAGGCAGTGCCCAGCAGGAGGAGGATTTTGCGGGAGCGCTGCCATTCGCTCTCTACGGGCATCTTGGCCTGAGAGAGATGGCGCAAACTGCTCTGGATACGCGCGCTGGCTTTATCGACGATCGGGGATTTCAGGCATGCTCGGATCTTAATCCCTACATGCTTGGCTTCTCTGCAACGGGCCTTACGAAACCTCTCAACCCGCCATTGGTTCTGGGGCTCAAGGAGTTCGTTCGCACCGATGCTGGAAAGGTTAGTGTCGTTCGCAGATCGACGGCGTATGTTGTCAATCCGTACCATCCAATGTCGTCAGAAGTTGATTTTAAGTTGCCACGATAATCGCTCTACACAGCAACAGGTGCGGCGTTACTCTTGCCGAGCAATGTATCGTAGCTGCGAGAGTTTCCGAATCTGTGCAGCTACTGCTGCAGTCGCACTGCTAATTGGCAGCCAGAGCAAGAACGGATTGACAGCAAACCAGAGTGATGAACGCCAACCGCCTGGCTCAATCGCTTTCAATTGAAACATCATAATTACGAGGTAGATCGGTAGAACGCTAATCGAACCGATAATGTTACTGACAACGGGTTGTTGACGTGCCAATAATCCAATGGTTGCCCCAGCGATTAACGGAATGCCAAAGACACCGGCCATAGTCAGCTGAACTCTCAAGAATTCAGGCATGGTTGGCGCGAAGCGTATCACTTCTCCCAGGCCGAATAAGCTGGCGTATGCGACACCCCAAACGGCAAGCGCTGGTCGAAGTGTGGCGCGATTAGGCCCGGTTGACTGTTGTACACGTGGGTTAACTGATTGGATTCCATTACGTCGGAGTGAACTATGTCCTCGCCCAGTTTGCTTTTAGGTTCGTTCCTGTGCTTCATGCTCTGCCAGTCAATTGCGAAGGCTGATACAATTGACGCGTATGTTCGTGCTGAGATGCAGGCACAACATATTCCTGGCGTCTCGATTGCAGTGCTAAAACACGGAGTAGTGGAAAAAGCACAGGGATGGTTTTGACATAATGATCTGGCCCACTTCGATATAGAAATCT
>CAIXIX010000293.1 GCA_903919615.1 uncultured Chthonomonas sp. | reverse complement strand
CCGTCATTAGGCACCTAGCGCTGAACTTATTGGGGCGAGATACAACAACAAAGGCAGGCATCAAAACGAGAAGGCTCAAAGCTGGATGGAATGAACCCTACCTCGAACACCTCTTACTCAATTAAGATGCGTTCGCCCTGGGTAACCGTCCTGGCGTTATTAGGGGAGAGCCACTATTTGGTTCGGATATTCGCTCTCCTTCCTTGCCCTCCCCCGATTCGCTCGCAAGCTCGCACGAGCTAACAAAGTATTGAATCTCGGTTTACGATGGAGGCACTTCGGTATAGCCCCTCACGCTTACCCGGATTCACTGTTCGCGCGCGAAGAATGAGCGGAACAGTGAATAGGGCGACCACCCTGCTGGGCACCCGAAAGGCGTTCAGATGCGAAAGCCAATGTTGTGCCCGAGCGGGAGGAGAGGGGGCTAAATGCGCGCCTGCCGGATGTAAGGCGATATCTTCAGGATGCGAGTTCGCTGTGTATAGAGTGTCTAAAAGGGATATTGCAGGTGTGCGGATAAACTCAGCTTAGAAGCGGAACGCGGTTATAGGGAAAGCAGTCGGCAGGTTATGAAACCTAATATTTCTGCGCACATTCTGAGTTCAATTATTGTTGTATTCGTCGCGGCAACCTTCGCGCTATCGTCTGGGCTGATCTCAGCCAATGCACAGCAGGATATCGCGTCGCGACAAGTTACAGTAGATCCTGCTGCCGTTGAGGTGTCGAAGTGGGAAGGGTGGGGAGCTAGCCTCTGCTGGTGGGCAGTAGCTTCAGAAAAATGGCCAGATACTCGGACCACTGAAATCTGCAGGCGTATTTTTAGCGCCGGTTCAGACTCACTGGGCCTGAACATCTGCCGATATAACGCGGGAGGCACGTCTACTACCGCCGATATTCGTGCATTTCGTCCCGGCGGAGCGGTTCGATCGCTGATTAATGAATCGGGCAGCTTCGATGCTCGTCGAGATCGCGGCCAACTGAACTGCCTATCCCTTGCTAAGAGATTTGGCGCAGATACCTTTGAGATCTTTGTAAACTCACCGCCTAGCTGGATGCTCAAGAACGGAAATACCCGTGGGGGCGCTAACGGAAGTCCCAACCTGAAGCCAGAGTGCGTCGGGGCCTACGTTGCCTGGCTTTTGAGTACGGCACGCGGGGTACAGAAATCAACTGGTGTCAATTTTCAATGGTTAGCCCCGTTTAATGAGCCTTCCAGCTCCTGGTGGAACCCGGTATCCCAAGGACAAGAGGGCTGTGCGATACCTGGCGATCAACAAGCTAGGATTGTCACGACTTTGCGCCGAGAGTTAAATAAGCAAAAGTCGGCATACAAAGTTTCAGCCTCTGATGAAAATGGCGCGCACGAAGCCTTCGACACATTGAACACCCTACGCGCAAATGGCAAAGACGCCCTTCCCGACAAGCTCAACGTACATGCCTATACGGGCTGGGAGTGGCAAGATCGTCTCCGTGAACTCACTGCAAATACCGGTATTCCTCACCTCTGGATGTCGGAAGTTACGTATCGAGAATCTGGTCCTCAAGGGTTTTTCCCGAACTCAATACGTGCAGCGCTGCCCGTTTCTCGATCGATTGCAAATGATATCCATCGGCTGCATTGCAGCGCGTGGGTCTACTGGCAGCCCGCAGAACCCCTTGAATACTGCAAAATGTACGGCTACACCTATGGCCTGATTCAGACGGTGTTTGATCCCTCCGCGAACACGGACGCAGCACGGGAGCGCGCCGGCGGCTATGTTGTTTCGCGTGCCTTCTGGGCGATGCGTCAGCACACCGCTTTCATCCGGCCAGGCGACACTCTCGTTTCCTGCGGAGACTTTTGGTCGATCGCTGCGATTTCTGCCGATAGGAGCGCAATCACAATCGTCGTTCACAATGATACAGCTCAAGCGCTACGTTACAAGTTCGACCTAACAAAGTTCATCAGTTCAAATGAACAGGCTGCCAGGTGGCGAACCGCTGACCTGGAAGATGGCACCCTGCTAAACTGTGCCTCGATTCCGCCTTTAATCGTTCAATCTGGCCGGTATACAGACCTCATTCCACCACTGTCCGTTACAACTTACCGAGTGCAACTGACCGGCGTTCGCCGCTCGCAGTGAGTAATAGTGGCAGAACGCATTGAATCCTTATGATATTTTAAGAATTCGTTGACACGTAACTTCCCTCTTGGTATACTTGGTTTATATGGTATTAGATCGGTCGCTATGGCTGCGACCTTACCAGGCAATGCTGCCGATTTCTACGGACGGAGCACATTATGCCGGAGACCGCTGAAAGAGCAGCCTCTGTTTCACCAATCGTAACACATATTTCTGAGAGTATCCGCAAGAGAATAACGTCGGGAGAACTTCCGGCAGGAATGCGTCTGCCGTCTGAGAGGGCAATAGGACTTGAGTTTGGTGTGAGCCGGACAATGGTTCGAATGGCATTGCATGCACTGCAGCAAGACGGGCTGCTGGATCGCACGAATGGCTGCCGCCCAATTGTGAGCGTTAGCTATTCGAACGAAGCCGCAGCAGAGAATATCGATCGACAAAATGTAGGGATATGGATCTCTGGAGGTCCTGCAGATGTTGGCGCCTATTCCGTTCTTCAGGGCGCTCAACAGCTTTTCGGGTTCGACGAGTACCGATTGGTTGTCGCCAGCAGATGCGCAGACAGCTATGAGGAATCGCTCAGGGAAGAGGCGAGATTTCTCAAGGTTGCAGCTCGCGATGCGGATATTGATGGCGTTCTGGTGTGGTATCTGGGAGGTGAAACAAACCTCCGATGGCTTAACGCTGTTCGCGAGTCTGGCAAACCTATCGTTTTCGTAGATCGAAAGCCGCCCGCGAAATTCGCAGCCGATTTCGTTGGGATCGACAATAGGAAATGCGCCGATCAGGTTGTTAGTCATTTCATCTCTTGCGGACACACGTGTATCGCTCACATTACAAACCGCGAATGTGCGTGTACGGTAACCGATAGGCTCAAGGGGTACCGAGACGCCCTAGGTCGCCACCATGTTGAGCTGTCTCCAGACCTTGTCTACATGGGTCCGTTTAATGAACCGGAAATTGATGTCTATCACGATATCGCTCGAAAGATGCTGACCAGGTCGCCACGACCGACTGCGGTATTCGCTGTAAACGATTATGCAGCGATGTGTTTAAGAGCTGCTCTTCGCGATATCGACGCCGACGCTGCAAGCGATATCGCGATCGCGGGTTTCGACGATCTTGAAAGATGGCGTCCTGGGCCAGCGACCCTGACTACTGTCCGCCAGCCATTCGAGCAAATGGGATTAGAAGCGGCCCGACTTCTAATTGAGCGAATGAAGAATCCGGATCACGGGGCGTACGTCAGCGTGATTATGGATGCACCGCTAGTCGTTCGGTCACTGGGAGTATCGTTGACCGACCGAAATTGAAGGGGAACTCAGTGAAGAAAGAAGTTTCGCCCGGTGTAATCATCGGCATCGCGGTAGTGTTAGTCGGAATCATTGCCTTCGCTGCTGTCAAGGTATTCGGGGGCGATCCTGCAGCTAAGACGGTGACACCTGCACAGATTGAAGCTGTGAAACAGATGCGAGGCGCTGTACAGGCTCCCGGAGTTCATAGAGATGAAAATGGCCACTTCGTGGATGCGAATGGCAATCCCGTAAACACCGCCGGAGTCAAACAATAGACTCCTACAGTCTAACCATCCGATACAGAACACACGTGTACTGTATCAATTTCACTCACACCGCACAGGCCGACGTGCCTAGCTCCTATGCAATGGCGCCGATCTTCTGAATGCGGAATGCATCACCCGAGATCTGATAGGGAGAACCGTATGCGAAATAGCCGCACCCGAAAAGCCTTTACGCTTATCGAGCTGCTCGTAGTCATCGCAATTATTGCGATACTTGCTGCAATCCTGTTTCCTGTTTTCGCCCAGGCTCGCGAGAAAGCGCGCCAGGCGAGCTGCACGAGCAATGTTAAGCAAATCACGCTTGGCATTCTTATGTATGTACAGGACTATGATGAAACGTATGTTCCTGGCGGAATGGCAAACAATGACGGCGGCACATCAGGGCCAGGGGCGTTTAACGGTCAACCATACCTGATGTACAACAATGGAATGACGCAGTATGGCAATGCACCCTATGCTAACTGCTGGGGATGGCCTTGCATTGGTCCAGATGGTTCTGGGACCTACGCGGCGAGAATATATCCATACATCAAGAACTTCCAGATCTTCACCTGCCCGAGCGCAAACAACAGCGCTACCAATCCCTCACCGACTACAGGTCTCTGGTTCCCCAGCACCTCGCAGTTCCTTACGGATTCGGCGGGTAATGGATATGTACGACCAACTGCGCTGAGCTACGCATTCCAGGGAGATTTCGGTCAGCAGTCGTTGGCAGCAGTCGATGCTCCTGCTGAGCGCGCTATCATTCTGGAGACTGGTCGACTTCGCGCTGGTTTCGACGCTGACTTCGGTCAGGACCCCGTCTACTCCCGTACTTCTCGCTGGGCAGACTGGTATAACCCGCACAGTAACGGCTCGGTTCTGGGATTCTCTGACGGGCATGTTAAGTACTACAAGCTGGACGCAAGCGGTCCTGGCGGTGGTAACAGTGCGACCGGACTGGAGACCTGGGGCCAGCCATATGGCAACATGTGCGCCAAGCCTCCCGTTCCTGGTATTCTGTGGTGGCGCCACGTCCCCAACAGCGAAGACAGCAATGGCGGCGATCCATGCCCGTAGGCTGGTCTGAATCGGATAAATAAGTGTACGCCCTGCCAGATCCTTAAGCATCTGGCAGGGCGTTGCTGCGTTGATGCCGAATTTCTTCTCATGCAGCTTATGCCTGCTCATCTATTTACGGTAAAGCAGAAGTCACAGAATGCGTAATGCTTCGAACCATCGCATCTCCACCATCATAACAGCCATTGCTGCAGCAATAATTTGCTGGATACTTGGTGGCTGCCGGCAGCCAGCAAGTAACTCCAAGCCTCCCACAAACGGGACCGCTGCTGCGGCTATCGCCAACAATACCGAGATTGAAAAGTCGATCGAAGTCGCGAGATCTAAAGTTCAGCGGTCTCCAAAATTGAGCGAGTTGCGACTGAATCTTGCCGACCTGTACCTTCGGCACGGGGACACTTTTGCCGCAATAGAACAGCTTGAGATTGTGAAAAAACTGGGCTCACCAGCAGGCACAGGAACACGGTTAATTCAAGAACTGGCAGCTCGGTATGACAGCGTCGGTGAGACGGAAACAGCTGAAGATCTGCTGAAATCTCTTAATCGAGATCCAAAGTCAGCGATTTCGATTGCTAGAATCTGCCTCAAACTTGGCGATTTCTACGATTCGGAACGGGCAATGCAGCCGCTGTTCAGCTCCTTCCGCACGCTTTCTCCAGCGTCGCAGCAGATGGTTGTTCGCACTTGCCTGTTGGCGGGCGACAGCGTTGTCCCCGGGAAACTGGTTTCCGAAGCAACGATGGTTCAGCCGGATTGGTCCGCTCTTGGTGGGCTGAGAGCTCTGGTTTCTGGAGATAACACCAGGGCTGCAAAACTGTTGAAGATCGCCTACGATGCCGCACCAGATGATGGATGGAGCGGGTATCTTGAGGCGCGATCGCTTCAAGCTACTGGCCGTGGCGAAGAAGCTTTACAGGTTTTAAAAACGGTGACTTCCCGACCTGGCGCACCCGGCCCAGCAACTATTGCATTGGCTCGGCTCCTGGCCGAAAGCGGCGACCTCGCAGGCGCCGACAACTTGCTGGATCAAATTCAAGGAGAAGATCGTAAGCTGCCTGTCTTCTGGCAAGTTTCTTCACAAATCGCGGCGAAACGAGGTCACCAATCAGTCGCAAACATCGCCCTGGGGTTCGCCTATTATAACGAAGGCGATCCGTGGCGTGCTGAGGAGATCTGGCTCAGTGCGCTCCCAGGCGCAGAAGACTCGATTGCGCGACAGATATACTCTGCACTATCCAACAGTGCGATCCGGCGCGCTGATACGGACGCAGCCCTTCGATATGCACAGCAGGCTATGAAACGATGGCCAGGCAATGCCGACTGCATGCGAGAGTACGCGGAGGCGCTGCTTGGCCAGAATCAGCCTGCAGCAGCGCTGAGCATCGCACAGAAATATCAGGCCGCAGTGCCACAGGATCAACAGTACCGTGCTGCAGAGCTGATGTGCCGGGCAGCTCTTGATGCTTCCAGACCCGATCTGCTCAAGATAAATGTGCAGATGGCGCGCTCACTTGCTCCTACAGAGCCACTACCGTTGTTCCATCTTGCTGAGTGGCAGGCGAATCAAGGGCGCGATGATGCGAATTTGAAACAGACACTTTCAATTTATGAAGAGGCGGAACGTGCGGCGCCAAAGAACGCCGAAGCCATTGCCCATGCCGGTATGATCCTTGCTAGCCTGAAGCGCGATAAAGAGGCTATCGACGCGTTGTTGAAGGCGCTCACGCTTAATCCGAGGACGCTCGATGGCGCTCCCTGCGCAGTGCTCATTCAGCTTTACAGGCATGCCGGATACGCAGAAGAGAGCCAGGTTCAATCCGATTGGTACCGAAACGTACGCGCATTGAAGGACCCGTGGCCAACGCTTCTTAAGACCCTAAGACTCGGAAAGTCGGTCCGCAACGGTTCAGATTGGCTCGCGCTTGGTGCGCTGGCGCTACGCAGACATGAAACATGGATTGCGCTCTGTGCCTTTGCTCGAGCCAGCGAATTGCAGCCATCGAGCCCAGAAGCATGGCGAGGACTCGCTGCAGCCCAGAAAAGGTTGGGGCGTTTTGATGAAGCCCTAGCCTCAATGGTATCGGCATTTCGATGCAGCAAAAGGGGCGTGCAATGAGACCAATGCGCGCCTCTGGACGTCAGCGAATGCGTACCAGCCATGTCGCAAAGGTGTCAGCATGCGCAGGAGAGCGCCAGAGCGAATTTCAGGTTCGGGCTGGCTTTAGTTCTTCGTTTGCCAGATCAGGAATTTGGATCGCGCTGCTGCTATTTATTGCTGGATGCCATCAGAACAATGCTTCTACCAAGCTTCCAGCGTTGCCACAAACGAATCCGCATGCAATTGGCTCGCAAGGTCCCTTGCCCAGATTCGAAGATGTTACAGCTCGCGCAGGCATAAATTGGCTGCATAATCCGTGCAGAACTGGCAAGAAGTTGCTGCCTGAGACTGTGGGTGGTGGCGGCGGATTTTTGGATTACAACAACGACGGCAATCAAGATGTCATCTTGATTAACGGCTCCTCATTGCCAGGTTACGCTGGAACGTCCGGTAAGCTCGCACTTTACCGTAACAATGGAAACGGCACGTTTACCGACGTTACCAGGGAATCCGGGTTAGATTTCAAGGGATATGGTTTTAGTGTAGCGGTAGGAGACTATGATAACGACGGATGGGAAGACCTCTACGTCACCTCCCTTGATGGCAATCGCCTGTACCATAACGATCACGGCCATTTCCGTGACGTAACATCAAGATCGGGCCTGGGATTGAAGGGGTTTTGTACTTGCGCCGCGTGGATCGATTACAATCGCGATGGCAAATTGGATCTATTCGTTGGCAGCTACGTCGACTGGACTGCTGAAACGGATCTGCCGTGCGGGCCGAAAAATGCAAGGCAGTACTGTGCTCCCAATCAATACAAAGGTGCACAGCCGCACCTGTTTAAGAACTGCGGGGATAGCACATTTCAAGATGTGACGCAGGCTGCAGGATTGCACAACCTCCCGGGTAAAACATTGGGCGTCGCTGTCGCAGATTTTAATAATGATGGTTGGCCGGATCTATTTGTTGCGGACGACACCGTGGCTAATGTAATGTTGATTAATAACCGCGATGGCACCTTTACCGATCAGGCGCTCCTTGCCGGCGTCGCCCTGGCGGATGAAGGACTTGCCACAGGCAGTATGGGCGTGGATATCGGCACGCCATATAATGATGGGCGAACCTGCATCGCCATTGGCACATTCGCTGCCCAGGAGACAAGCCTGTTTGTGTCTGGTGATCAAGATCCGCAAAGCCATTCGGTGCCGCTCTTTGAAAATAAGAAACGAGAATATGGCCTTGCGGATCTCACGCAGCCCATGACAACGTTTGGTATTGCATTCGCCGATGTCGACCTGGATGGTAATCCAGACCTGATCCTTGTTAATGGCCACATCGACGATGACCCGGATATGAAGGTGAAATCCGGGCATGTTCCTTATAAGCAGCCGATTCAACTCTTCTTAAATAGTGGGTCTGGTTCGTTCAAAGAGGTTGGGCAACAGGCAGGGTTGACGGGTGATATCGTAGGTCGCGGACTCGCCATAGGTGATTTTGACAACGATGGCCGGCCTGATCTGCTGGTATTCGAGAACGGCGGCAAAGTCCGGCTGTGGCATAACAGGACGGAACCGCATGGAAACTGGATTGGTGTGAGGCTGGTGGGGACAAAGAGTCCAAGAGACGGCACAGGAGCGATCGTTCAAATTTTAGGGCCGGGCATCAACCAGTCCAAATGTATCGGAGCAGCGCGCAGCTACCTCGCCTCTTGTGATTTGAGGGCTCTGTTTGGAGTTGGACAGAAACATGTGGACCGTCTGATTGTCAAATGGCCCGATGGAGCCGAAACGCGCATCGACAAACCAATTATGAATCACTACTTGACTGTGACTGAACCTCGCAGTTCCAGATAAGCAAGCAGAATATTGTCTGATGTTAGCTCGTTGGCTTCTTGTACCAATCATGCCTCGCGTGATATAATACATATGAATTAACTATTTTGCCACTCCTCGTCTCCGCGTGCTGAATCCTGCGGGTTTCAAAACGTACTAAACAGGTGTGCCTAACTCTCCAGATACAGGTAACTGCCCATGATGTGGATTGTGCAGCTCGCGCTGCGGCGGAAATATACGTTTGTGGTCATGTCCCTGTTCATCGCCGTTCTCGGCGTATTGACCATTTTTCGAACTCCTACAGATATTCTCCCTAACATCGATGTGCCTGTTGTCAGCGTAATCTGGCAGTTCGGCGGAATGCTGCCTAAGGAGATGTCGGGTCGTATCATCACGGTTTGTGAACGCGCAATGACCACAACCGTTAACGATATCGAACATATCGAATCTCAAACATACCCTGGCATAGGCGTTATCAAGGTGTTCTTCCAGCCGGGCGCCAATGCACAGGCAGGCGTTGCACAGGTTACTGCTATCAATCAGACTCTGCTGCGCGCATTTCCGCCTGGCACGACGCCACCACTAATCTTGCAATATAACGCTTCGAGCGTACCAGTCGTTCAGCTCGGCATCTCGAGTAAAACGCTTTCTGTAGGTCAGCTCTTTGACCTGACAACCAACTTTATCCGAACCCAACTTGCTACTGTGCAGGGAGCAGGTGTACCGACGCCTTATGGAGGCGCACCGCGCCAGATTATGGTCGATCTGGACATGCCTGCGCTGCAGGCACGCGGGATGTCGCCGACCGACGTCATAAACGCAATAAGTGCGCAGAGTATCATTGCGCCTTCGGGTACGGTGAAAATCGGAAAAACCGAGTATCCGGTTACGTCGAATATTCAGCCCGACTCAATTCCAGACTACAACAAAATTCCCATTAAGATGGTGAATGGAGTGATGACGAGAGTTGGAGACGTTGCCAATGCGCATGATGGCAATGCCGTCACTTCGAACATGGTAAATAAGGATGGCCGGCCAGGAGTCCTTATAACAATTCTTAAGAGTGGCAATGCCTCGACGCTCGACGTAGTAAGTCGAATCAACAACGTGCTGCCAAAGATTCGCGCGGGGATGCCGAAAGAGCTTGAGATCCAGCCCCTGTTCGATCAATCTATCTTTGTAAAAGCGTCCGTCCTTGGTGTCGTGCGTGAAGCAGCTATCGCAGCCGTTCTTACAGCAACAATGATCCTGCTCTTCCTAGGCAGTTGGCGATCGACCCTTGCTGTTGCGATCTCTATTCCGCTTTCGATACTTTTCTCAATCATCGTCATGGGAGCGCTTGGTCAGACGATCAACATCATGACGTTGGGTGGGCTTTCCCTCGCCGTCGGAATTCTCGTCGATGACGCAACGGTCGAAATAGAAAACACCAACAGAAACCTTGCGATGGGGCATAAGTCGCTTACGCGAGCTATTCTCGATGGGGCAGCACAGATTGCCTCGCCCACATTCGTCGCAACACTCTCTATCTGCATCGTATTTATTCCTGTGGTGTTCCTGCAGGGGACGGCGAAGTCTCTATTCACTCCGCTTGCGATGGCGGTTGTGTTTGCAATGCTCGCGTCTTACCTGCTCTCGCGAACGCTAGTGCCGGTTATGGTGCAGTTTCTGTTGAAGAAGGACATGGCGCGGATTATCGCCGAAGAGCATGAGGAAGAGCGACGACATGTCTCGCTTGGAATGAAGCATGCGGAGGGTGAGGACATTTCCGCGCATGACGTCGACCCGGATAAGGGCGACATCATCTGGCGCATACATCACCGATTCAATGAGCATTTCGCGTCCTTCAGAGATAAGTACGTTTCGATGCTCAGTTGGGCACTCGATCACAGGGCTCCTGTCTTCCTGGTATTTCTCCTGTTCTTTGCCGGCAGCTTTGCGCTGACTCCGCTTATCGGGGAGGACTTTTTCCCCAATGTAGATGCTGGACAAATCGCATTGCATGCGCAGGGGCCCTCGGGACAGCGTCTTGAAGAGACCGGGCACTTCTTCCACAAGGTCGAGGGTGTTATTCGAGACGTTATTCCACCCAATCAGATCGATACTATCCTCGATAACATCGGATTACCTGTAAGTGGAATTAACCTGGCATATTCGGCCAGTCCGACCATTGGCGAACTGGACGGCGACATCCTTATCGCTTTGAAGCCGGAGCATCGTCCTGTTGAACAGACCGTCGATGAACTCAGAACGCGTCTCATAAAGGAGTTCCCCGGGGCAACGTTCTTCTTTACGCCCGCCGACATTACGACTCAGATCCTCGACTTTGGTCTTCCTGCGCCTATCGATATTCAAATTGTTGGCCGCGACCCGATGAACTATGCGCTGGCAAAGCAAATCACCAGAGACATCAGAGCGATCCCCGGAGCCGTCGATGTACATGTTCACCAGGTCAACGATGTGCCTGAAATGGATATCAAGATCGACAGAAACATGGCGCAAAGTGTCGGCCTTACTGAACGCGATGTCTCAGGTAACGTGCTTGCATCCCTGGTTGGAACCGGGCAGGTAACCCCGAGCTTCTACCTGGATCCCAAGACTGGAGTGAGTTATCTGGTTGCAGTGCAGTCGCCTCAGCGCGAGGTTGATAGTATCGGTGCGATTCAGAACACTCCGATCCTACCGAGCGCTGGCGGTAACCCTGCAGCTGGAGGCATGGGCTCATCGCAGCAGTTGCAGTTGTTAAGCAACCTGGCTACGATAGAGCGCACCACATCCGCTCAGGTAGTAAACCACTACAACGTTCAGCCTATTTACGACATCTATGTCGCTAACTCGGGTCGCGATCTTGGAGGCGTAGCTTCCGATATCGAGAAGGTGCTTGGCAAGTACAAGCCAAAGCTCCCGCGCGGTACAACAATCGACGTCCGAGGACAGGTCCAGAGTATGCGAAGCTCATTTACCGGGCTTGGCGCTGGATTGATCTTTGCGGTGTTGCTTGTTTACTTACTGATGGTCGTTAACTTCCAGTCATGGGTCGATCCTCTGATTATTATCACTGCATTGCCAGGAGCTCTGTCGGGGATTCTCTGGATGCTCTTCGTCACGCAAACAACGTTCAGCGTACCATCCCTAATGGGCGCGATTATGTGTATTGGAGTGGCGACGTCTAACAGTATCCTCCTGATAACCTTTGCAAACGATCGAAGGGCCGAAGGTGATACTGCTATTCAAGCTGCGATCGCAGCCGGGTTTACACGTCTGCGACCTGTTCTCATGACAGCGCTCGCACTGGTACTTGGAATGCTTCCTATGGCTCTTGGCATGGGCGAAGGTGGGGAGCAGAATGCGCCGCTTGGTCGAGCAGTTATTGGCGGCGCGTCGGTGGCCACATTCTCTACACTGTTCTTCGTTCCCATCATCTACTCATGGCTGCGACGAAAACAGTTTGTACTGACTGATGACGAGATTGAAATTGATCGTTACGTGGCTGACGAGGAAGATATTAAGACACAGCGGATGCGTGAAGCACAGCGAGCCGGCGAACTGACCGAGGCGGCTAATCAAGGAGCAGGTGCGTGATGTCAACTCACGATAACAATTCACCCAATTCAAATAGTGGTTTACCCGCGCGCCGAACTGGTGGCACCTCGGGTACTGGAAAAACAGGGCTGGCGCTCGTACTCGGAGTAATCCTTATCGGTGGCGCATTCTATTACGGCATGGCCCCACGAATTAAGCGCACTGCCAGACTCAAGCAGGTAACGCATTCGGAGGTAAGCAGAAAGCCTGATGTTCAGGTTATCACTCCGGTCGCATCCGTCGGTGGCGACGTCGTACTTCCGGGCACCACGGAGGCTATTGAAGACACGGTAGTGGCTGCACGCGCATCCGGCTATGTGTCTAAGCGGCTTGCAGACATTGGCGACCATGTTCAGGCCGGTCAAGTCCTGGCTATCATTGAGTCGCCCGACTCTGACCAGCAGCTATATCAGGCCCAAGCCCAATCGGCGCAGTCCCATGCTCTAACGAAGCAAGCCCAGGCGGACCTGGCGAACAAACGAGCTAATGTATCCTTAACCAGCTCGAATGTGCGGCAGGCAGAAGCAAATGTCGAGCAGTCAAAAGCGCAGATTGCAGACGCTCGCGCCAGATTAGCTCAGCTTACGGCTGCCCATGGAACGGCAGAGGCGCAACTTGATGCGGCGCAACATCTCGTCGATATCAAGAAGGCGGCAGTCGTCCAGGCCGAGACGCAGAGGCATCTCGCAGAGCTGACCTTCAAGCGGTATAAATCTCTGCTGGACGGAGGGTTTGTTGCCCTTCAGGACGTAGATCAAGCCGATGCAGCACTTAAGTCCGCAGCCGCGTCAGTTCAATCTGCTCAAGCGGATCTAGAGGCCGCGACCGCATCTGTGAAGGGGGCGGTACAGCAGGTGGCGAGCGCTTCAGCAAACGTGAAGTCCGGCGAGGCGCAAGTACTAGCCGCGGAACGGTCTCTGACGGCAATATCGGCAACCGTGGCGTCGACGCGCGCGAACGTAGAGGCGGCTCGCGCAAATGTGGATCTCGGAAAATCAACCGTACAAGCCAATCAGGAGGCGGAGCGCGCAAACAAATTTAATGAGTCGCACTTTGCAATCCTTACAGGTTTTGAAAAGGTAACCGCGCCATTTACGGGAGTGATTACCGCAAGAAACATTGAAGTAGGCACACTTGTGGGAGGTGGCGCTGTCGGTGGCGCCGCTGGCGGTGCCGCTTCTGCTCAGGGGTCGACTTATAGCCTGGGCAGCGCTACGGGTGGCAACACTGCCCCTAACGCCGCTGCGGGCGGCGGCCTATATGGCCTGGCTCGTACAGATACTATCCGCATTCTAGTTAGTGTTCCACAGTCTTTTGCGAGGACGGTCCATACTGGACAACCAGCAAGGGTTGAGATTCGGGAGTTTCCCGGTAAACCAATCCTAGGTGTGGTCGCCCATGTTAGTGGCGCCCTCGATACGAATTCGCGTACCTTGCTTACCGAAATCCATATCGATAATAAGTCTGGCGCTATCCTGCCTGGCATGTTTGCGCAAGTACATCTTGGCCTCAAGACCACCAGCAACACGTATACGGTCCCGGCTAGCTCTGTGCTATATGATTCAATGGGCACGCGCGTTATGGCGATTGACCAGGAAGGCGCGCTTAAGTTCGTTCCAGTTAAGATAGCGAAAGACTATGGTCAAACGATCGATATTGCAGAGGGCGTAAGCTCTGCCGACCAGCTTGTTGCTGCTCCGTCGGATGAAATGGTAGATGGTGAGCGTGTGAACCCGGTGCCTATCCCGTTCACTGGCCGACCAGCTGCAGCCGAGAAACCTGGGCCAAAACCAGACGGTGGCCAAAAGCCTGGCACAGAAAAGCCTACTAATCGACCTTAGACCGGGAGCTCTCAACGAATGGTATCTATAAATAGAGTTGTTCCGTTAACGGGCAGGTTAGCTGCAGGATGCTTTATGCTGGCACTGCCAATATCGCTGTCCCTGGCGCAATCGCCTGCGCAGGATTTAGGGGCAACAACGACGGTCCCTCCCCGCGATCCACGCCTCAAGGCGCTGCAAACTACGGATACACAGGCTCCGCCCGATGTAACTGCGGCTACACTTCAAGGCAACGCGAATATTACAGGAAGCAGACCGCTAACAGCAGACGAGGCGGTAAAACTAGCGATAAAGCTGCAGCCTGGCATTCTAAGCGCACGCGCCGCCCTGAATGCGCAGAAAGGCCGTACGCAGCAGGTTTCAGCAGGGCTGCGACCGCAAGTTCAGGTCGCGGGAAGCTATAACCGAGCTACCACGCTTAACGGTGTTCGATTTGGGGCTGCGGCTACGGCAGCGCCCGCGGGCACAAGCTCATCTGGATCGACGACAACCACGACCGGTGGTACTGGCACTTCGACGACCACCACGGCAACCACCACATCAACAACGAACTTTGTGCCTAGTATTGGCGTCATTGTCGGCGCCGATGTTCAGGCGACGCTAAAGCAACTGATCTTCGACTTTAACCACACGCGCGACCTGGTTAAACAAAGCAGGGCTCTCGACAGAGCGGCGGACCAAAACCTCGCCAAGGCGATTGCTGACGCTAGTTTTGAAGTGAAGCAGGCATTTTACCAATACCGCCAGGGCCTGAACCTTGCAAGAGTATATGAATTGGAAGTGCAGAACCGCCAGTCTCAGCTTGATCTCGCGCAATCCCGGTATAATGTCGGCCTTGGCCAGCCTGTGGATGTCTACAGCGCTCAGACTGCAAAATCGGAGGCGGTGCTAAACCTCCAGGTGGCCCGTGACAATGCCGAACAGGCCCGCATTACGTTAACGCTTGCTATAGGGATCGATCCTCGAACGCCCATTCAGCTTGCGGAGGTTGACGAGCCTGCGGCGCCGGCAACCGATGTTAACGCGTTAGTTACAATGGCGCTAAAGCAGCGGCCCGAGGCGCTGCAGGCTCGCGAAACCCTGCGGGCAACAGGTTATGCGTTCAGTGCAGCGAGATCGACCAACGCACCAATCGTAAGTGGAGCGATGAATGTGATCTCAGAAGGCGATCAGTTTGTTCCTCAAAACGACTACCTGACCGTTGGTGTTACTTTGTCCTGGAGCGCTTTCGATGGTGGGTTGACACGAGGACGAACGCAGGAGGCGAGGGCAAACATCGTTGCTGCTAAATCACAGCTTGTTGCGGTTGAGCAGACAATAAAAGCGGATGTGTCGTCTGCATTTGTGAACCTGCGTAGTGTGGAAGGCCGCGTTACAGTCGCAAATGCCGAGGTTGCGAATGCCGAACAGAATGTCCAGGTCGCTGAGATGCGGTATCGGACTGGGGTTGGTCAGTTCGTAGATATTATTAACGCACAGGCGTTTCTCCTGAATGCCCGTTCTAATCAGGTCAATACGCTCGCGCTTATACCGCAATACCGCGCTGCCATTCAGCATGCAGTGGGAGCAGGGGTAAGTATCCGCTAGTTTCGGCGCGGTAACAAGTGTTAGGGGCGGCAAGCGGCGCCCCGCGGACGTGAGCGAAATCTCAACGGGCCTGGACAGCGAATTCAGTCTAATGCGTCAGCGTCTGTCTTATCCTGCATATTCACGAATACGAGGCGTCAGCCCCACCCACGATAGAAGAGCGATGAGCAAGGTCGCAATTATCGCCCCTGTAGGCAGCCAGCTTAATGCACGGAAACCGCGTGTTATCTGGTTGTCGAAAGCCGCCTGATTGATATCGATTACCTTGCCAATAGCCGCATCAAACTGAGCAAATCCCCAGTTACTCTGACCCTCCTGGGTACCCGTGCAGAAATCAACCGCCTCCTGGTGCTTATCGCTGTTCTCAAGTTCGCGCAGGTGAGCGTCCATTTGGATGTACGCAGCGAAAGTCGTAACCGCGTTTATGGCAGCCTGCTTTTCGCCATCAAAGGTGATGTTGGCTAGTTCGTCTCCCAGGTAGCCTTTAAATTTTACATTTCCTTCTTGCGCTTGAGAAATCACATCAGGCGTAAAGGGTGTGTCTGCGATCATCGCACACTTCTGACGAAAAGACGCTTCCAGCTTCTGCACGACGTCTGGCGAACTCTTGCTGCCATGTTCGAGTAGATATAGGCTCTCATCACCGTTGGCATCGTAGGCGACCGAGCGGGCACGCATCATGGCATCAATTGAGTCGAAGGCATCCTTCTTAGCAACTTTCAAGTCATGCTGAATTGCGGCCGTTGTATTAAATGTTGCCATTAGCCAGATTAAGAGAACGACAGTTGCAGACGCAAGTCCTGGATTGATAATCCTCTTCATTCGCGCAAATAGAAAAGCCTGGGTAGCGAGCAGTACAAGAAGAGTGAGGAAGCCAACCGCCAACAGAATAGTTCGCGCCGCAGGCAGTCCGCTTTGAACATTCCCATAGGCTAAGTTCAAGTGTCTGAAGTTAGCAGCATCAAGCGCCTCAGCGGCTGGGATGAGCTTCGAGTGCATCAGATCGGAAGCCTGGCGCAGTGTGTCCAGTCCCTTCGGGTATCCGAGCGTTCTCGATCTCTCGACCAGTCCGATGTAAATCTGCAGCGAGTCCTGAATTGCAAGTATTGGCGTTTGCTCTTCGTCGCCATAGGTAATGTTCTTTGCGGCGCTAACTAGCATGCTGCAGGCTTTTTGCCTATCGGTCTCGTAGGCTGCAAGCGCAGCTTTTGTGCCTCTAGAGAAGAAACCATTGTCTGCATTTGCATCCATATCAGCAAGGCTAGCCTCTAGCTGCTGGGCTGCCACAATACTTGGAACAGAGTCCTTCCCGATAGTCTGGACACCGGTATATGCGATTCCGATGGCAGAGTGAGCGAGATACCAGAGAAACAGGGCGAGAAACGAAATTGCTCCGCCAGCAGCCTTAAGACGGCCGGGCGTTGTACTGAGAAGCTCTGTGCCAGCTTGTTGTATTGCGGCAGCGCGTGCCGCTGATGATGGGAGGGAAACAGCTGAGGTTGTCATTGATTTTACTGTCTCCTATGCAAGTTGACGGATCGTAATCCGGGTCCAGCATCCTACCGTGATCTGATCGCCATCTTTAAGAGGTATCTTTACACCAGCGGCAGCCTCTGCACCGTTAATGGCAGAGCCATTTGTTGAGCCAACGTCAAGAAAGGCCAGGGAGCGATCCGGAAGGCGATAAATCTTTGCGTGGCGGTGCGAAACTCCCGGGTCTGTCAATGGCAGTTCAGGATGAATATCAAGCCGATCGCTACGTCGCCCAATCAAGCTCTCCGGGAGGTCCAGCGGAAAGGTCCTGTCGGGATCACCAATGGGGCAGGGTGCGGACGGATCGGGATCTGTGTACAAACTTGGATCGACCTGAACAAGCGCTTCCCAGATAAAACTTTGTGGTGCCGATCCTGCGTCTTGTACCGGCAAGCTAACTGGTGGCGAAGCATCTGCATTCTGGTTTACAATTGGCGGCGCAGCCGGCGCGGTGGGCGGATCTGGCGCTTGTAAAGCTGCCCCTGTGGATGCCGCTGCTGTGGGAGTAATACCTCCAATGGTGCCGGAAGTTCTGGTTTCAAAGTTGTATCGGCAGACTTCGCAAAATCGTGCACCTGGCCTTCTGGGTAATCCACAGTCCGGGCAGGTCTCAGCTCCTGATACCGAAGCTGGCGCTGGCGCAGTGACCGGCGCTGATGGTGAAGAGATGGCGGAAGGCGTGCCAACGATTTTTGCGCCGCATACGGAGCAGTAATCCGCATCTTCGCTCTGATGCATCGGATCTTTTGAACACTGGTAATACACGTGATAGGCTCCTTGTTATGGCTTGCGCACGCGCGAAGTTCTTGTTGACGAAAGATCCAGGTCCATCTCGTCAGCTTTATCGACCGTTGCTTTAAGGCGCACGGTGCCGCTGTCTGCATCGACAACGTCAACAACTTTACCAATCTTTCGGTAAGTATCTTCGTTGCCCGAGTCTTTCGCCAGTTTTGCTGCCTTGCCAAGCAGGTGGGTTGCAGCGTCCACATCGCCTTTGTCGCGAGCCTCCAATCCCTGCTGGATCGCGTCGGCAAGCTCTTCCTGGCCAGTATAATGCGCTACCTGCTCATTAATTCGAGTAGAAAGGGCCTCATCGTCTGTCCACGTAGCTACGATCGGCGGGCCGGCCGTCTTGATGTCCTGCCCTGCTTCGGAAACGACGATCGATGGCCTGCACGCGAGCATCTCATCGCCAATTTCGCCGGCTGCCATTTCGAATGCCGCATAGTAATCCCGAGACTCCGCACCCCAGGCTCCCGTTGGAAATTCTACCGTTTGCGCATCAACCTGGGTTGCCCTGTCCGTAAGCACCACAATTTCCGGGCTAACCTG
>CAIXIX010000292.1 GCA_903919615.1 uncultured Chthonomonas sp. | reverse complement strand
CCGTCATTAGGCACCTAGCGCTGAACTTATTGGGGCGAGATACAACAACAAAGGCAGGCATCAAAACGAGAAGGCTCAAAGCTGGATGGAATGAACCCTACCTCGAACACCTCTTACTCAATTAAGATGCGTTCGCCCTGGTTGAGAGGGTAGAGAGGACCGGAAGATATTTCCGCCGGTCCCCTGCCACGAATTATCTGAGGCGAATTGTGGCGATCTCGTGTTTGGCCAGTGGCAGCTTAAGACTGCAGCCGTCCCAGGAAACCACGCCCTGGACAGGTCGTTCGAGCAGATCGGTACGCGTCGCTGTGGTTAGGCCGGCCGCGAATTCGCTAGAAATCGTAATTTCAGCGTCACCCCCTGCTCCGTTAAGCTCAGAGATTCGCAGAATAATCCCATTGCCGTCGAGTGCAGCCTTCACTGCCGTTACAGCAATGTTATCGCTCACAGCCTCCAGGAAACTGCCTGTTGCGGCTCTTTCGCCAGACTGAATCCCGGTAGGAAAGATGATGAACGGATGGTTGCCAGCCGAACCAAGTCGCGCAAGGGCGCTGGGATCTGCCTCTGCATCATGGAGATATACGGAGTACTTCACGGTCGATTTTGCAACCTCAGGAGCGTGATCAGGGTCGAAAGACGACCTTACAATGCGCATTCGTAGCACATTGCCGTTTATCGAGTGCCCGTATTTGCTATCTTGAATGAGTGTTATTCCAGCAAAATCGCTGTCGGACTCACCGCTGACATGCGCATACCGGAGCGTGGGCACCTCTTCACCGTGAAATAGATCGCGCTCGATGCTTCCGAATGGAACCTCGTAACGTGAGCGCAGGTTATCGAGCTTGAGTGGGAAGCTGACGACCAGGCCCGGAATACCACGCGCTTCGTCTCCGATTTCTCGCCAATCCACTTCGGCGGTAAAATCCAGTCTCGGCTCCAGTGCGTGAACCATCAGGTGCAGCGCAACCTTGCTGTTTGTGCCTGGAACGTCCAGGCGCCACTCTGCGCGGTATCCCAGCGCCGGAGAGCTTTCTGGCGCCGAGGTTCCCTCATTACGACGAACCCCATGCACGCCGAAACCCGTTGCCTTGAGATTAACCGGCAAGTCTATCTCTTCCCCAAGGACCCAGGCCGTCATGCCTCTGGGGCGCTCGTTAACCAATTGCCACGTTCCAAAGGTTGACCCTTCTGGCCCCACAAGCTCAACACCGGTTCGACGATCTACGAGGTGCGTAAGGCCAGAACCATATCGATCCAGCTTAATGCGGAAGTAAGGTGTCTCGATCCAATCACCGTTACGGTAAACAACTCCTGATTTGGAGTTGTCGGCATCACCCTCGCAGAGCAGATAGGTTCGATACCCGAGCGCTGGAACTTCTATCGCATCAAAGGCTACCGTTATCTTCTCATGGCCCCAGTCCCCCCCTTTGCCAATCACCATGGTAGGGTTCGCGAACCCGGTCTCATCCAGTGCAACTACGCTGCCGGCATCAAAGTTCGTGTCGTAAAGCGCTACCTGAACGCGCTCAGAACGAGCCCATGTGCTCGGGTTATACACTACAAAAGGCAGGAACTGCTTTCCACCGCCGCTGCTCTGCGAATATCCTGTCTCCATCGCGCCAATTCCAGCGCCTGCCACGAAAGGAGTGTTGACCGACCCCTTTTGCGCCAACTCCCTTTCTGCCCTTCCAGCGTGGGTATCGGGAAGCAGAGAGAGTGTATTGATCTGCGAGGCAAGCGCCTTGCCGACGGATCGTTTGATAGCTCCAGTAATCGCGCCGACCTCCTGGAAGAGGGCCTGGGCATGCTCACGCGTTTCACGTACCCCTGAACCTGGCAATATGTCATGAAACTGATTAAAAAGAACGTTGAGCCAGCCTTCGCGCAGCTGATTAGTCTGCTCAGGAACGCCGAGCAGCCTATCTCCAATTAGCGAGAGTGTCTCTGCGTCCTCCAGATAGTTCTCGCCCCACCGGTTCCCACGCTTGATCGCGCTCTGCGACGTGTAGCAGCCAGTAAACTCAAAATTCAATTCGTGATCAAGAACAGGCAGCTGTTTGCCGTTGCTCTTTATGGCATCTTCAACATACTTGAAATAGGCAGTGGCCGTACCGAAGGCGATGTTGGGATAGATTGGCCACTCTCTAAGCGAAAGGAAATAGTCGATCTCTTTGCGGGTTGGACCGCCGCCATGGTTACCGATACCATAGATATTCAGCCACTGTTGGAGGCCGGTTTCGCGAGCAAATTCAACCATAGGCAATGCGATGTTATCGCCTATATTGACGTAGCTGTTGTACCAAGTCGACTCTCGATTTACCAGGATACGCGATCCATCAGGAGCCTGCCAGTAGAACAGTCGAGGACGCGGAGAGCCGACGATTGCGTGCTCAAAACCGCCGCCCTGTCTGCAGCTGTAGTAGTACTTTGCGCCGCCCTGGACAAGAATGGATGGGATCGAAACGGCATGACCGAAGGTATCGGGCTCCCAGTCGACCGGGACCTGTTCAGGCGTAAGCCCGAACTTATTTGCGAAATAATCGCGGGTGTAGAGCATGTGGCGCACAATCGACTCGCCAGAAGATAAATTCTTGTCGCCTTCTACCCAGTGGACCGCAGTCACTTCCCAGCGTCCTTCGGCAACGCGCTGCTTGATCTTCTCGAACATATCAGGATGATGCCGTTCGATTAGCGCATAGACGGATGCCTGACTTTGGGAGTAAGTAACCTCCGGGTACTGATCCATCAGGCTAAGCACCGACGCGAAGGTATCGTGGGTTGTGGATACTGTCTCCGGCCAGCTCCACATCCAATTCATGTCGATGTGGCCGTGCCCCACACACTGTATCGTGTATTTCTTAGCCTCTTCACCTATCGGCGCAAGGATCTGCTCTGCCGATCTGATCGCATCGATCAACCCTCGAAGGCCTGTATCGGTATCATACTTTTCGAATTCACCTTCGGCTCGTTCGATAAGCTGAACCCATTCATTTGATAAAGCATCGCTCTGCAAAGTGGCGAAACTACGCGCGAACCCCAGTTGCAGCTCAATCCTGCTCCGCCACGATGCCAGCGCAGCAGCGGGCTGGCCTTGAAGCTCGCCAGAAATGTGGCGTCTTGTGTCAATCTTCAACTTCGTTGTCTTCCTTATTAACCATTTTAGCGCCGCTGCCCGTCGGCAGCGTCCGCTTTACGAGTCGCGTCCTTGCACTAGCCGCAACTAGAGCAGACATCGCACCCACATCCTGCGCAATCTCCGCATGCGCAATTCGCGGCATCGCAGGCGCAGCAGGCACAATCACAGGTGTCCAGTGCACAGCACGCGCAATTACAGGCGTCGCAGCAATCACAGAAGCATCCGTCGCAGCAACTCGGTCCACGACGCACGCGCGTTACCGTCGTTGTGGTCGATCTGCCACGTCTGGACGAAGATGATGGAATTCCGTTTTCCATCGCATCCATCAACTTTGACTGGCCCGTCGTGTTGGCCGCTACCAAGCTGCCGGGCATCTTGATCACTTCATTCGCAAGCGCGCCCCAGAGCATCAGGTTCAGCAGCACGCCAGCACACTCTCCCCAGGTTTGTGCAGAAAGCGCTGGTTTTGGGAACAGTAACACTGCCATAAATACAACGAGAAAAACAAACGGCGCAGTGGCGGCATTAACGAGGCTTGAACACTCTTGCGACCTGTCACGAACGAATCTTGCTCCCGCATCCGAAGCATTACGAAAGCGGCGACCATTAACCGCTTTTTCGGCAACTTTCGCACTGGCTCCACGCGAGCAGCAAGCTGCCTCCAGTTGAACTCCTATCCGCCGTGACACGTTGTGCTCCAACCGCGAGTGGTAGTTGCGCACCGAGGCTGAGCTTAAGCCAAGCGCCTCAATACATCGCTTAACCTTGTCGCAGGTCGCCATAACCTCATCGGTGGCGCAGGCGCGCTGCTCATCTGTCAGCGGCGATCCCGCGGTGTTCCAGGCGGCGTGAAGCGCATTAAAGGCGTGCTTGCGGGCGTCGGCCCGATCATCTTCCAACGCATCGATGTGATAGACAAGCTCTCCAAAAGCCGACCCGAGATCCGCCATAGCTCGCTCTGCTTCCGCAGGCAGGTTACAGAACCTCGCACCAGCTTCAAATACAAGACCAGTCATTCTGGCGCTCGGATCGCTTAGTGTGTGTAAGATCGTCGCGGAGTCGGATCCGGAAAAGGTCTGAGCCTCAAGTTCAAACTGTCGATCACCGTGTTCAGCGACCGAATCGACATCTAGCCCCGCCTCTTTGAGCCATCGAGATGCTGTTTCAAACTGCAGAGAAAACATCCTGCGCGCAATGTGTGGCGCGGCTTTTGCCGACATTGATCCCACTTCGCCCAGTGAATCCCGCACCTTCATCTCTGTCAGTAGAACCGTTGCAGAGGACGCATAGGCTAAAGCTATGGGAATGTCGGCATTTGACGAGGGCATCGACGCACAGTTATAGGATCGGAGCGGCTGGGCCCATTCTGAAACAGGAGATTCGCCGCCAAGCTCCGTCAATAGCTCTGCTAAAAATACCGAGTCGTTATTCAGCAGCATTCGGCTTCGCTGACCATACATCTTGCCCATCGACTTACAAGTGCCGCAATAGTGCGCCCGGCGACGCAGTGCCGCATCTCTATTATTGCTGTGTCCACATCCGGCTGGCTTCATTAGCCCAAACATGCGTTATCTCCCTTCGGCGATTGTGGGCGATTGCCTCAGTTCCGTTTACCGGTGCGATGCGAAACCGGTTTCACACTGTACGCGTTCAAAGCGTTATATCACGGTTAAGGTTTGGGAGGCTGAAATCCTGCTGCAAGAATCGGGTAAAACAGAAGCAGGGAGGGAATTACTAATGGCGGACGGGATACTCAATAATCATCGCATCATGGGTTTCGTAGCATCGGCCAAGCACGAAGAAGCCCGGGATTTCTATTCAACGGTGCTTGGATTAAAGCTAATTCATGATGACGACTTCGCGATGGTATTTGAAGTGTTTGATCGGCAAGTACTGCGCGTCCAAAAGTTGGAAACGCATACACCCCAACCATTCACCTCTTTTGGTTGGCAAGTTTCGGAAATTGTGGGCATATGCAAAACTCTCGCCGAGAGAGGCGTGAAATTCATGCACTATGGATTTCCGGGCCAGGATGACGATGGGATATGCACTTTTCCTAATGCGGATAAGGTCGCCTGGTTTAATGATCCTGACGGAAATATTCTGAGCCTCGCTGAGATTGCGGGGTAGTGCGCGCTGAAGTGGCATTACGCATTCCTATTTACATACTTAAAATTATCGCCGGCGTGTTCAGGGCGAACGCATCTTAATTGAGTAAGAGGTGTTCGAGGTAGGGTTCATTCCATCCAGCTTTGAGCCTTCTTGTTTT
>CAIXIX010000291.1 GCA_903919615.1 uncultured Chthonomonas sp. | reverse complement strand
TAACATTGGCAGGCATCGCTGCCACACACAACCTAGACGGAATCGCCTTAACTCGGTTTCACTGCGGACGGCAGTAATTATCGGCTGGCTGCTTCCATGACTTCATCGGTCATCTCAAAGTTCGCGTGAACGTTTTGGACGTCATCATCATCTTCCATGCGCTCTATGAGCCGAAGCATCTGGGCCGCATGCTTTTCATCAAGTTGAACGGTGTCTGTCGGTTCCTTTGTATACGAAGCATCCAGTATCGGAATATTAGCAGCCTCGATTGCCTCTCTAACACTTGCGAAATCTTCAGGCAGCGACACAATTTCAAATACTTCTTCGTCGTCAGTACGCACATCTTCTGCACCGGCGTCCAGCACTACTCCGTACAGCGTATCTTCATCGGTCGCAGTGCGCGATACTGTAATGAGACCCACGGGGCGGAAGCGGTACGACACGGAGCCGGACTCACCCATGTTGCCCCCGTTTTTGGTAAAGATGTTGCGGATGTTTGCTACAGTTCGGTTCTTATTGTCTGTTGCAACCTCAACAAGCACGGCTACCCCGCCGGGACCATAGCCCTCGTATGTAATATCTTCGAATACCGCGCCTTCGATTTCGCCTGTGCCACGTTGAACGCTGCGCTTGATGTTATCGGCTGGCATCGAGTTTTCGCGCGCTTTTTGAATAGCAAGTTTCAGCTTCAGGTTTGAGTCTGGATTACCGCCGCCATTTTTTGCCGCCATGATTATCTCTTTGGCGAGCTTCGTGAACAGGTTGCCGCGTTTCGCATCCTGCGCGCCCTTACGCAGGCGAATATTGTGCCATTTTGAATGTCCCGACATCAGCAATACTCCCGACAGTCAAGTTTCCGTTACTACACACGACCGTAGTGTTTAACGCTCTCAACCGCCCCGAAATTAAGTAATAAAGCTGCGGCAATTATATCACACGGCCCTGCGACCGTCAAACAGCTTCGGCGGTTTTCAGCCACAGGGGGCGGCATGCTGGCGCCATCGATACTGATTGGTGGCACTCTGTGTACCGCCATAAGGCGCGACATTCGATTGACGCTTTGTGGCGCCGTCTGCTATACTCCGGACTAGAAAAGGCGAACGCTGACGGCGTAAGACGTCTTGTTTTAGCCCTGCCCGCGGTAAGACTCGTGACGGCCGCCCGACAGGTTGGGCTAGATCTGAAGAATAGTCTGTTTACAGCCGATTGTTTGAGTTTAAAAGGAGTGAGAATAATGGGACGCGCCCTCGTAACTGGTGGAGCTGGATTCTTAGGCTCGCATCTCTGTGATAGACTGCTCGCTGAGGGATTCGACGTCGTCGTGATGGACAATCTGATCACTGGAAGCACAGACAATATTGCTCATTTGATCGGCAATCCAAAATTCCGCTTCATTCACTATGACGTAACCGAATATCTCTTCCTCGATGGCGCTGTCGACTTCATTTTCCATCTTGCTTCGCCTGCAAGCCCGATCGATTTTCCCACCCGCCCCATTCAGATCCTTAAGGTGAATGCGCTTGGAACCCATAAGGCGCTTGGCCTTGCGCGCGCCAAGAATGCGACCTTCTTCCTGGCATCTACGTCGGAAGTATACGGCGATCCGCTCGTTCATCCTCAGGTTGAAGAGTATCTTGGCAACGTAAACCCGATCGGCATTCGAGGGGTCTACGACGAAGCCAAGCGGTTCGCAGAGAGTATAACGATGGCGTACCACCGCTATCATGGACTGAACACCAAGATCGTCCGGATTTTTAACACATATGGTCCGCGGATGAGGCTGAGTGATGGCCGCGTGGTTCCTAACTTCATTGGCCAGGCGCTGCGGGGGGATGAGATCACCGTTTATGGAGACGGCAAACAGACGCGTTCGTTCTGCTACTGCACCGATCTTATCGATGGCTTTATCAAACTGGTGATGTCCGATCAAACCGGTCCCATTAACATTGGTAACCCGACAGAGCGGACCATGCTCGAGTTTGCCCAACAGATTAAAGCGCTTACGGGAAGCAGCAGCGAGATTGTATTCAAGCCTCTGCTCACGCCAGACGACCCGAAGCAGCGAAAGCCAGACATTACGAAGGCAAAGTCGCTGCTGGGGTGGGAGCCTAGAGTGTCGCTTGAGCAAGGCCTATCTGAGACCATCGCCTACTTCAAGACGAAGCTCGAGGCGTAACTCATACGATGAATGCCGTAGAGATCATCGCCAGGAAACGAGATGGGGTCGAACTTACCACGGAGGAAATTTACAGCTTTGTAGCGGGCATTACCACTGGAGAGATTCCGGACTATCAGGCTTCGGCATGGTTGATGGCAGTCTATTTTAAGGGACTATCGCATCGCGAGACGCTCGATCTGACCCTGGCAATGCGCGATTCAGGAGAGACGATCGATCTTTCCGATCTGCCAGGCCTTCCGGCCGTGGACAAGCACAGTACCGGTGGGGTGGGAGACAAAACCACCCTGGTTGTGGTTCCGCTGCTAGCCGCAGCGGGGGTTCCTGTTCTGAAAATGAGTGGCCGGGGCCTCGGGTACTCCGGAGGTACGGTTGACAAGTTAGAGTCGATTCCCGGCTTTCGAACGGATCTATCGGTCGCTGAAGCAAAAGGTGTGCTAGCGGATGCCGGCGCCGCGCTTATTGGTCAAAGTGCGGAGCTAGCCCCTGCCGATAAAGCTTTGTATGCGCTGCGTGATGTTACTGCCACGGTTGAGTGCATCCCTCTTATTGTTGCAAGCATTATGAGCAAAAAGCTTGCGGCAGGCGGACGCAGCATCGTGCTGGATGTAAAGTGCGGCTCTGGGGCATTTATGAAAACTCCCGAAAGCGCCAGGGCGCTTGCCCGGGAGCTCGTGAGGGTTGGCAATGGCGCAGGAGTTCCGACTTACGCGGTGATCTCCTCTATGGAAGCTCCGCTCGGCTTTATGATCGGCAATGCGCTTGAAGTTCGCGAGGCAATTGAAACTCTGCTCCCAGATGATGAGCTTCCTGGCTCGGAGTGTTACTTCAGACGCGATCCGCTCTTTACAGATCTTTGCCTCACGCTCGCTGCACACGGACTGGTTGCCAACGGCGTCGCTTCGTCCGAGTCCAAAGCAAAAGACCTCTGTTTCCAGATTTTACAGAGTGGAGCAGGCGCGAGAAAACTGGAGAAGATCATCGCAGCTCAGGGCGGCCCTTTAACCCTAAGTGCGACACTGGATGCCCTGCCCGTCGCGAGCGAGACCTTCGATGTGCTTTCTGATGTTGCTGGCTTCGTGACAGGCATAAACGCTGAGACGATTGGCAGGGTTGCTACAGAGATGGGAGCAGGGCGGTTTCGAAAATCGGATACGATAGACCCGGCAGCAGGAATTGAGCTGCTCGTGAAACCCGGCAAGTCTGTTCAAATTGGTGATGGAATCGCCAGATTGCACTTGAAAGCTGGCGGAGGACCAGGTGCTGCTGCCTTTGCCGCTCGCGTTGGAGCGGCATTTACGATTGCGCCAGTCGCTCAGCACGTGGCCATGCCGCGAAGTTTGATAATTGCTACTATTAGCTAATCGGCCCAGTGCCCGTAGCGGTTTTCCGGAAGTTTTGAACCTGTCGGATAGATGAGATACACAGCCTGTTTCGAGTGTGCCCAGGCCTTTCGGAAGTTTGATCGAGGAAATACTTTACGGCAAGGTTCGCCCTTGTCGGCAAAGTGAAACGGGTCGTTTAGTATAATGTCCCCGGTTTGAGTAAACCCAACGCACACCATGAGGTGCCCAGCATCCCTCGGCTTATCCTTGCCCTGCAGCAGATCATAGCTGACAGAAACGACTACCGGCAGCGAGTCGAGAGTCCACTCCTCGAGCTCGCGAATATCCGAAAATCGCGTAACATAGGCGCGGATTCCCGGAAATGAGCCCGCAAAAGCTGTGTTGAACGGCCAATTGCCCGTTCCGTTATATACCGTGTCGAATACGCCTCCAGCTACATCGGGAACCGGAAGGTTCATCTCGGGCCGGTGTAACGCCTCTGCCCAGTAGGAAAGCACCATACACGTGCTCGTTGGACTGCACCACCCCGCAGCATTCACCCAGCCTACCTGACTGCGATACGGAACCGGCAGCTCTTTGCCCCACGCACGCTTATCTGAAGGCAGCTCTGGATACTGTGATGTGGTATCGGCAGCTGCAACCGTTAATAGCTGCAAGGTAGGGCAGGCAGATGAAGCCGGCACAAGGGTGATTTTAAGTTGCAGTTTTCGTGATGCGAGCTTCAACACCAATGTGTCGGTCTGCACGTCGCCATCTTCATCCTGTTGGTCATTCACACTTGTTCGAGAACCTCCATGGTTATCCGGTGACCAGTTTGCCAGTACATAATAGCGGGAGGCATGCTCCGCGCCGCCGACGGTTGCTATCGCTCGCGCCTCGATTCTGACTGCCGATCCGGCTGACGCGTCGGCATTCCACGAAACCACAAACTCGTGAGCTGCGAATCCCACGTCGATTACGGGCGTTGTCAATACAAGTTCACCAGGATGTTCCCCAATAGATGTCGGCAGCCGATCCGGATGATCTAGTACGACAAGGGATCTGCCTCGATAATCATGGGTTTTATGAGACGGATTCATAGGTTCATTTTCCAGGGCCCGTGCCCATGTAGGGGCCGTCGCCAGAGCGACAACAAGCAATATTGTGATTAGTAGTGAATTTTGTGTAAGTTTCATTTAGGGAGACTGTCTCCATCCGCGAGGCGTTTTGTCCGACCCAACGCCCAATCCCCTTCATCTACCAGCAGGCATTACTGAGCTTTGTGACTAATTGAATGCCGTGATCATACCGCATCTTCGATCAGAGGTGATCCGTGAAGCGTTTTAACAATAAAATCTCCGCCGTCCTTTCCCTGACACTACTCCTTTCAACCATGGGTTTTCGCCAACCGGTTCAAGATTCTGGGAAGGCTGGTTGGGTTCCTGTTTCAGATACGGTGATGAAATCACTTGCCGATGAGAGCAAGAAGATCGGATACCCGGGTGGAACTGCCGGTGTGTGTGTAGATCGCACAACCGGCGCGGTCTACATGATCGTGCCAGATCAGGGGATCTGGAAGAGTTCGGATCGCGGCTTGACCTTTCAACGTATGGATGGCGGCGCGCTAGGCGGGCGTTGTGAGACCGGATTTGCGCTAAATCCGGACCCTGCCGGGAAGAGGCTGGCAGCCTTTATGCTGGACGGCCAGGCCGTCGTGATGAGCGAAGCAGGAAAGACGTGGAAGCCGATTCAACAGCAGGGCAGAGGATGGGACTATGGCGCTGCCGATTGGAGCGCAGTCGAACCACAAACGCTGCTCGCTGTGCATCACGAGACCGGAGCGGATCTTCGCCTGAGCAGAGACGGCGGTAAATCGTGGAGCGTTATCGGGACAGACTATTCGGGGCTTGGCGTATTTGACGACCATACCTTTGTGGCGACCAAAGGTAAGGGAATCCTGCGGAGCACAGACTCTGGAGCGACGTGGACTACCGTTTCGGATCTGACACCCTCGGGACGTGTCGTATGTGTCCTCGAGGGCAAAGGCTACTGGCTCTCAAGAGATGGATTGCTCGTTTCGAACGACAAGGGAAAGACCTGGAGCCACCTCGGCAGCGCCATTGAGGCTACCTGGGGACCGTTTTTTGGCAAGAGTACGAAACAGATCGCAGTTGTTGGCCGGGTGAATCAGATTCCTGGCATCTACCGCTCCGACGATTCCGGCGCAACGTGGAAGTTCGCGGCGCCGTTCCCTACTTTCGACAAGGAGAGCATTCCAGACTGGACGCCTGGCAAGCAGTGGGCGGCTGGCTGGTTTTGCTGTTTCGGCTGGGATCCTATTGGCAATATCTTCTACGCCTCAAGAATGGGCCATCCAACGATGAAGTTTGTTGCGCAATAATCAGCCGGTTGTTCACAATACCGAGAAAGTGCTATAATTAGGTCCGGGCGCAACAGGAACCAACCCCTGTTGCGCTTTAACTATTTGGCTTTGAGATTCCGGGAGAATACCGATGCCGCAGTACTATCAGCAGAGGAAAGATCAGGCGCGCGTTCGCATCCTTTCGAAGGATGCAACAAGGGCATATATCCTGCTCATGCGCAAAACTGGCGGCAAAATGCAGGCGTTACCCCAGGATACTTATGTAATTGACGAAATGCTGCTGCCCGATCTTGAGGCGGAAGGCATCGAATATGAGCGATTGGACAAGAAGTAGCGATGCTGCTTGCCTGTTCTGGAGAGCGTTGAGAAGAGTTCTATGACTAAGTACATTTTCGTTACGGGTGGAGTTGTCAGCAGTATTGGCAAAGGTATAACTACAGCTAGCCTGGGTCGCCTGCTGCGGAATCGTGGTTTCAGCATCACGCTAATGAAGCTCGATCCATATATCAATGTCGATGCAGGCACGATGAATCCCTACCAGCATGGGGAGGTGTTTGTCACCGCGGATGGCGCTGAGACTGACCTGGACCTGGGGCACTACGAGCGGTTTGTGGATATTGCGCTATCGCGCCGCGCAAGCGTAACCACAGGCAGTGTTTATCGTGCCGTCATCGAGAAGGAGCGACGCGGCGATTATCTCGGCGGCACCGTTCAGATGATTCCACATGTAACCAACGAGATCAAAGATCGCGTCAAAGCTGCAGCGAAGGGTGAAAACGGCGAACCGGATATCGATATTCTCATCGCAGAGGTTGGTGGCACGGTTGGAGATATCGAGGGTCTGCCGTTCCTGGAAGCGATTCGACAGTTTAAGAAGGATGTTGGCGCAGAAAACGTGATGTACATTCACGTAACGCTGATTCCAACCGTTGGACCCTGGGGCGAGGTGAAAACCAAGCCAACACAGCACAGCGTCATCAAGCTTCGCGAAATCGGAATTCAGCCGGATGTGCTCATCTGCCGCTCTGCGCACCATATCCCGGATGAGATGAAGAACAAGATCTCGCTCTTCTGCGATGTAGAGCCCGAAGGCGTGATACCGGCATACGATGTGGAGACGATCTACGAAGTTCCTTTGCTGTATGAGGAAGCGGGCCTCGCCGATCTCGTAGTAACACGGTTGAAGTTGCCTCAGACTCCTCCTGACCTAGCCGAGTGGAAAGAGATCGTCGATCGTATCAAGAATCCGAAACACGAGGTTAATATCGCCGTCGTTGGTAAGTACAACGAGAATGGCGATGCTTATATCTCCATCGCGGAATCTCTTAAGCATGGTGGTATCGCAAATGAGACGCGGGTAAATCTTGTTTGGGTGGATAGCGAAGACCTCGAGTGCGCCAATGTAGAAGACATACTTTCCGGCGTGGATGGCATTCTGGTAGCGCCTGGATTTGGCGGACGCGGCGTTGAGGGCAAGATTCGGGCTGCGAACTACGCAAGGACAAAGGACGTGCCGTTTCTTGGCGTGTGCTATGGAATGCAGATGGCAGTAATCGAGTTTGCCAGAAGCGTTGCAGAACTGTCGCAGGCGCACACCGAAGAGGTCGTGCCGGACACTCCCCATCCGTTAATCCACATTCTGCCTGAACAGAAGCACATTGTGGACAAGGGCGCCACGATGCGACTTGGAGAATACCGCTGCCAGCTCGTTGCCGGAACTCTCGCGGAGAAGCTGTACGGCGCGTCTTCAATAGAAGAGCGGCATCGGCATCGGTATGAGCTCAACAACGACTACCGTGAGACGCTCGCGAAGCTGGGACTGGTCTGTTCTGGACTATCGCCAGACTATCGGTTGGTGGAGATCGTCGAGATCCCGTCGCATCCTTACTTTATTGCAACACAGTTCCATCCGGAGTTCCTCTCCAGGCCAAACCGGGCGCATCCTCTTTTTAGTGGGCTAGTATCGGCAGCGATCGCTCGGAGCAAGGCAAAGTCCCCAGCAAAAAAGTCTGCCGCTAAGGAGAAGCAGGAGGAGAGTTGAAACTTCCCTCGAACCGGTACGAACTATTCGTTTTGTTCTGCCGCCTGTATATCGGAATAGGCTTTGTTTGTCTTTGTGTCGGGCTCTACATGTTCTATGTGAACAGCCTCACAGGCAGCCCTCCGTACAAGATGATGGGGCCTATCGCATTTGTTCTCTCGATATTTGGCCTGCTGAGAATCGCCGTTTCGCTGCGTGCGCTTCACTACTCTAAGAAAAAGCGCCAGCAGTCGCAGAAGCGGGCCAGTGAGGTTGACGCCAACTCATGAGACGAGGCAACAAAACAACCCTTCAGGATGTTGCAGACGCCGCCGGTGTGAGCTGCATGGTTGCATCGGTTGTTCTAAACAATGCGCGTTCAACAACGCGCGTGTCTGCCTCTACACGTGAAAAGATCCTGGAAGCAGGATTAAGACTTAACTATCGTCGCAACGCCGCAGCCGTCGGGCTGAGCAAACGGAAAATGGACACCATTGGTGTGGTTGCGACGATAGATGGGTACGAGGTTAACCTCTACGTACTTGAGCTACTGAACGGCATTCTTGAGAGCGCGGCAGCGGTAGGGCAAAACTGTACGGTTTTCGCGATAAAGAGCTGGCAGCTCGAGGAGCACCGGCTTCTCGATTTTTGTGACGGGCGAATTGACGGCCTAATTCTCATCGCCCCGGTGCTAACTAAAAGCGTTGCCGACAATCTGCCGCACCACTCCCCGCTGGTCACCATCAACAGCGATACAAATATCCCGTATGCTCACAATCTGGATGTCAATAACCGAGAGGCCGCCTATCGCGCCGTCGATCACCTGGTGAAACTGGGGCATCGACAGATATTGCATATTTCTGGAGGAACGATAATCACAAACTCGGTTCATCGAACCGAAGGATATATTGACGCGCTCCACGACAACGGATTAGAGGTTGACCCCGCCCTGATTGTTCATGGTGGATTCAGCGAGTGGACCGGGCGTCATAGCATGAACACCTGGTTTGACGAGGGCAGGTCCGCCCCTTCGGCTATCTTCTGTGGAAGCGATGCAATCGCTGCAGGTTGCATGGAGGTACTGGCTACGAGAGGCTTCAATGTGCCTTCGGACGTATCGGTCGTTGGATTTGACGATACCATCCTCGCAAGGACGACCTCACCGCCGCTGACGACCGTAAAACAGCCGTTCCGCGAGATGGGCCGCCAGGCGGTACAGCTCGTAATGGAGCAGATCGCTAGCGATGGAGAGCAGGATGACCAGGCTGAAGCGGATGCTGTTGCGGAAACCGAGCCCGTCGAAATGCAGACCGATGTTTTCCGTGCTGAGCTCATGGTGAGGCATTCAACCGCGGCGCCGCGAGCGACCGCATAGGGAACTATGCCGCAAGCTGCGAGGGAAGTACGCTTCGCTTTGCTAATAGAAGTTGAATAAGTGTACAAGGCTGGCAAAGGGTTGGGTCGCTGCTTGCTATGACCGAGGGTTACGAATTCGCACTGCTCACCCATCCGTCAGGCGCGCATTTGCTCCTGCCCCTTTCGGGGGAAGGCCGGGTAGGGGGCAGGGCGAACGCATCTTAATTGAGTAAGAGGTGTTCGAGGTAGGGTTCATTCCATCCAGCTTTGAGCCTTCTTGTTTTTATCCCTGCCTTTGTTGTTGTATCTCGCCCCAACAAGTTCAGCGCTAGGTGCCTAATGACGG
>CAIXIX010000290.1 GCA_903919615.1 uncultured Chthonomonas sp. | reverse complement strand
CCTCATCATCATCATCATCTAGGTCAGTAAGCGATTCGACTGAACCGCGGCGTTCGCCCAGCGCAGTCTGGTTGGAAGCCGGTGGCACATCACGCTGATCGATTGCATCCGCTAGCTCGGATTCTGAAGATGGCTGATTCTTAGGTAGCAGCGCTTCAAACTCAGCAGTAGAGCGGCGGCGGCGCGGTCGACCATCTTCCAGTTGTGTAGTTTGGTAGTAACCGTAATAACCGTAGTAACCGTAGTAGTATGCGTCGCGCTTTGCGGTGAGATCGATCTTGTTGAACACAACGCCGAGCACGCGTGCCCTAGCTTGCCTCAACATGGCAATCGCGTGCTTGACCGCGGATTTCTTCGCTTCGCCAAACTGTACAACATACAGAACACCGTCGCACTCTGCAGCAAGTACCTGCGCGTCTGCTGTTGCGAGGCATGGCGGGCTATCAAAGATAACAACGTCTGCACTCTCTTTAAGCGTTTGGTGAAGTTGTCGCATAGCCTGCGAGTTCAACAGTTCTGCAGGGTTTGGCGGCAGTGGGCCTGCGGTAAGAGCTCGCATACCGGGGATACCAGTCTCTTTGACTGCGTCGGCAAACTCTGTATGGCCAACAAGTACATTCGTAAGTCCGGGCTGCTGGCTGAGTTTTGCCTTCTCATGTATGGTTGGTCGCCGAAGGTCAGTGTCTACCAATATTACGCTTCTGCCGTCAAGCGCCATCGAAACGGCAAGGTTATATGCGGTAACCGACTTGCCTTCTCCTGGCACTGTCGAAGTAACCAGAATAGATCTTATTCGAGTATCAATAGCTGCGAATCGAACGTTAGATCGGAGAACGCGGTAGCTCTCAAGCACCGATCCACCTCCGCGAGAACCGTTCAGAAGTCGAGAGTCCTCATTTTCAATCATTGGCACATAGCCGAGGGCTGGTGTACCAACAATTCTCCGCGCATCTTCTGGGGAGTTAATGCGATCGTCCATGAACTCCTGCAGCAGTGCAAAGCAAAGTCCCAGCATTATGCCTATCAAACTCGCGTAGACGACATTGTTAACTTTCTTTGGCGCCACCTGAATTGCGGCCGTTGCGGGAGAGATAACAAGCACAGGATCGTGTGTCATCTTGGCTCGGAGTCGAAGATCCTCAACGCTCTTTACCAGCAGGCTCACCGTGCCGCGGTGCAGTTCGATATCTCGCATCAGTTCAGACTGCTTACGCTCAAGGGGTCCAAAGTTATTGATGCCGACTTCAGCCGCTTCGACCCGATGGTTCAAATCAACAATTGTCGCGTTGTTAGCGGCTCCCTGAGTTTCCATATCTTCGATTCGTTGCTTCATGAACGGAATCGACTGGTTGTTGTTATAGGTAACTCTCTCCAGGAACGCCGGGAGCGTTTTTTCGCGATCCTGCAGGACAGCAATTTGAGAGTCAACTTCGCGTACTCTTGGATGATTGGGCTTATACAGAAACAGCAGGTTTTTGCGAGTCATCTGGAGCTGTTCGACCTGGCCCTTCAGGCTCTCTACGGCAGGGTTCGGGACCTGTTCGACTACCTTCGTCTGCGGAGTAGACTCCTTCAGAATCTGCTTCATTCGGGCAAGAATAGCCCCATTGCTTACTTGAACAGCCCTAGCCTTCTGCAACTCCGCGGTTGCTCCGTTTACCTCTGCAAGTCGGCGGTCTCTGTCTTGTACTGCATCTGTAATATGTTCAGCGGTCTTAAACCGTTCCAAACGGACTTCAGACTCAACAAGCTTGTCGTCCTCTTCTTTAAGTCTATTATTCGCAAACTGAAAGGCATTATTGATCTCTGTCTTTCTGTTGCCGGTGACGTAGTTCAGGTACGTGTTGGGCAGCGCCTTCGCGAGGCGCTCCGCATAAGTTGGCGTACTAGATTCAACAGTTAACTCGATAACGTCGGTGCCGTTGATTTCGGAGACCGCGAGTTTGGAAGAGCCGGGTGGCACGTCCGCATCTTTATAGGCATCGGCCAATACGTGATCACCCATAAGGATTTCGAGCTGAGTATTAATATCGTGTCCGGTATCCGAGCCAAAAAGCGCCGAAAGCGGGTTATTGGAATCCAGACTGTTGATATTGAACGACTTGCCTTCCACAAGAATTCTGGCTGTCGTTCGATAGACTGGTTTTGCCATAAAAGTAATCGCAATTCCCAGAACGAAAACGACCATAAAAGTCTGCAGAATAATTGCTTTGCGACGGCGCAACAGGTCAATATAGTCGCGTAGCGACATTTCAGTGGCTTGTGTTTGACCTGGAATATCTTCCTGCATACGAGGCTGCTTCTTTCTCTCTATAGGCTACGGGGGCATGCTTGCCCGCGACCACAATGAGCTTAGTTAGACGGTGCTAACGATAATTCCACTTTTGTTAGGTGCATAAACCGCACCACACAGAATCCCACCATACCAGGCAGACGATGGTTGAAAAACGCGCGTCGATGTAAATTCCATACATGAAGGCATTGTTAACATGTAAATGGGACGCAGCAGAGCGTGGTGTGGCTTGAGGCGCGGCGGACGAGTCCAACGCCTGACGACGCGGTAAACACGTAGATATTCTTGCATCAATTCGCCACAGATGTCAACCCAACGCTCAACATGCAATCATGAGCATCATTGGCCGGACTGATTTTACTGTTGGCTCTGCCATCGCTTGCTAGGTCTCGACAACGTTTACACACAGATCATGAGAACCGTTTTCCCTCGTAACCTCGTAGTAGTAGAATAACTCACGTCCAACGCGCAACACATCCGTGTATCGAACCGACCCACTTCCGTTTGATGTGATAATCGCTGGTGCATCTGCCGTGACCGAGATAAACTGGCGCAAGTCGTGTGAAAGAGCCAGGCCCGTTTTCTCTTCATAATTCTGCGCTACCGAGGCGGAACCGTCATATAGCGCCATGTACCCTCCGCCATCCAGCGAAACGAGCGTGCTCGTCCTGCGGCAATACCAGTCCCACGCGGACTGCATCTCCATGTGATCAGATTGTGAACTGGCAATGTGATGCGATCCACCTTTAGGGGAGACGTCTCCAATCCACCGATAGTTCCGCCCGTCCCCACTAATTGCTGCCGCCGTGCGTGAAAGAGTCAGTCCGGTGTTAAAAACATCACCAGTTCCGTGTTTTTCAAAATGCGCGGCACCGCCTGTGCTGTCGCAAATTTGCCCATAGCTAACCAACATATAGTACATAGGTCCGATCAAAAAGACATTGGGATCCTTCACGCCATCCGTTCTAGTACTCTCTGCGGTGAACAAGGGCCTTAGGTTACCTACATCAAACGTATCTGGCGCAAAAGATTCTATAAGCGAGATCTGCCAGCGATTATCTACGGGATTTACGTAGCTAATGTAGAGTATCCATTCTCCGTCTTGTGCCCGAGTAAGAGAACACCGTTCGATCGATACAGCATCAAACGACGTCTTCGGCAGCGCCCAGATATCCGTAAACGTGATTCCGTTGTCGCTAACTGCAATTCTGCATTCAACGCCCCGGCCCATCTCACGAGGCTGCCGGTATCGGTAAACCAGATAAAAAGTATTTGAACTGGCATCAAAATTTGCGCTTGGAGCCCCTGCCCACCACCCAGGTTCAGCCTTAGGAGCCTGACGAACAAGAGTGCCCTCCGCTGGGTCGAAGAGTGGAGCATTTGCCAAAGATTTACCGCCTGAATAGTTCCTCATTTTGCACCAGCCATTCGTGCCTAGCTCCTACTTATCCCCGGTCATCATGTTCTATCCGCCAGATTGCGATAGGTCGATCGCTAACCAAGCCCGGTGGCTAGATTGCCAAAGCGCCACACCAACTGTACAAACTAAGGCGGCGCCTTAGTGAGAGACCGACCCGACCTGCGAGGATCGTTTACAAAAGGCGCCTCACACATTAGAAAGAACGCGTACGCTATCCCGAGTATTACACAGAAGCCAAACGTCTCCAAAATAATGAACCGTTCCGGCTCCGGAACAGGATGAACCCGTCGGAAGAATTCACCAAGATAGTAGAGAGTGTTTTGGTGGATCAAGAACACTGAATATGAAATGTACCCGATCCATCCGAGGAGCCGCGCTTCGAAGAGGAGCTTTATCCTATTTGTGCTTGCACATAGGCCCACAATCAGTGCGCCAAAAGCCACCGAGAGAATCAGGTCGCCGAGCGGAACCCTACTCAACAGCTCTATCCGCATAATCCGGCTCGTCGCAATAGCGTACATTACGACGCTGCCCCCGATTAGCAAACCTCCCGTGGATCCCGACAAGAGCTTCTTCGAATGTTGAATGCGCGCAACGACAAGAGCGGCTCCCATCCCGGCTGCGAATTGAACCCAACGGCCGAGAAAGAATATCGTTACAAGATACGGTCTGAAGTCGCGTAATCCGGAAGTTGCGATGGCTGCAAAATACCGATAAACAAAGGCGATGCATACCATACCGAACAAAGTTCGCTTTCCATATTTCCGGTATGCCCAAATTAGAAACGGGAAAGCGAGGTAGAACTGCATCTCTAACCCCAGAGACCAGAAAGAACCCTGAATACCATCCCATGTGCTGTTGAACAGTGTGTGAATAAATAGGACATGAGTGAAATATTGCCATGCAGTAAAGCCCGGCTGTAAATTGGCGGCCTTTCCCAGCAAGTGAAAAACAGCTACCAGAACATGCGGCTGTAAGGATACATAAACAATCGCTAAGTAGTACGGAGGAACAATTCTACGAAGCCGACGCTGCAGGTACTGACTCGCATTCCAGCTCGCCATACGCTCGCTACTGCGGGCAACCGGCCAGAAGAGGCAGAATCCACTCAACACCATAAACAGGTCGACGCCATTGGATAACTTACCTATCACATCACCGAGTTGGAGGCGAATTGGGCCAATGCTGTAAGCCAAACGAGGAGTTCCAGCAATAGCCCAGGCATGATAAGTAAACACCATGAGCATTGCCATCGCTCTTAGCGAATCGATCGAATCGAGCCGCATGATGGGGCCGTTCGACATTTCCGGGACCTCATTGGCCGGGTTTGACAGCACATTTGCGTCGAGTTTTGCTCGCAATTAACAGTCTCGTCGCCAGCGACGCGAAAGGGTAATATTGTCGTGTCGGGCCGATCTTGCCGAATATCCTTCAATCGCACATGGGACCGTTCGTGACCGCTGATTAACGTACACGCAGCCTAACACAGTCTCCCAGAAACCAACCTGCTAGCGCCGCTGAAAACACGATATTGCCTGAAAACGCGGCGGTCTCCAGCCAGCCAATACTGGCTGTGTCATGTGTGGCAGCCATAATCGTTACCAGAGCCGTAATGGCCAATGAGAGAGCATAAATACGTACGATCGACATGGAAAATCTGTTCCGGCGCACTGTAAGGCCAGTGTACACCATTAGAGATCCATAGAACCAGACGATAGATAAAATGGTAAGTATCGGCAGCAGAGGAGCTGATCTTGGGTTCGGGCTCATGCTGCGATCCGATATCTCTTCCGTAATAGGCCGAAGTCTGCCGTAAAAGGCGAGCAATACGCCACCTACAATCCCCAGAACTCCAAGGGTTACGATCAGATTTGTGGATAGCGACGTTATCCATGGAATCGCACTTCCGATCGGATATCCGGGATTCTGAGCAAATGTCGCTAGCGCACCGCAGCCTCCAGCAAATAGCGCAATACTAATAAACATCATTAGTACTTCACGCGTTACACGTGCGCGACCAGACTCGTTTCGTATTTTTGTCGCCCCACGTCCTGAAACATGGGAAGGACGAACTCTTGTTGGTCCGCGGCCGATTAACCTGTCTAGCTTCCCCTGAATGCTGTAGTTCTGAGGGTTAAGCTGAATGGCAAAAGAGTACGCTTTGACTGCGTCATCAATTTCGCCTCGCAGTGAGAAGATGTCGCCCAGTATTTCGTGCGCCGCAGAGGACGCTCGATCAATGCTCAGCGCGGCCCTGCAGAGCCTCTCTGCGTCGCCATAATTCCGTGTAAGGAATGCAACTTCCGCCTGCGAAATGAGCGCATGGGCAGCGGTACGATTCGCTTGAGCAGAGTGTTGCCGCTCAGGTCTAGCACTACTGTTAGATTGGCTCGAACTGTTTGGCGCGGCTGATGCAGTACGAGGCGCAGAAGAAGCCTGCGTCGTGTACGTCCTTCCAAAGCCATCGAACTCTACCTTCGTTTGCGTCGGAGCGGGTCGCTCTGAACTTGTTGAGCCCGGCGCAGTTCTGTTAAAAGGATTTGCATTACGGCGAGGTGGTGGCTGTGTTGGCGCTGCTCGCCTAGCGGTTTCGCGCGTGGGCTTCTGCGCCTTCTGCGGCTTCGCAGCCTGTGATGGTGGCGCCTGAGTAGTTTTTGGAGGATTGAGTGCGACTTCCGCGTCGTATCGCGACCGTCTGTCAACATCGCCAAGGATGCGGTTTGCTTCGTTGACGCTCTTGATCTTTACAGCGGCTTCTGGGCTTGGGTTTACATCTGGATGGAACTGACGTGCTAACTCGCGATAGCGCTTTTTGATCTCTTCCTGGGTAGCCGAGGGCTTAAGTCCCAGCACCGCATAGTAGTCCGGAATTGGATTGCTCATAGAAATTAAACGCTCAAAATCTTTGCGGCCACAGGGCCACAGGCGTGCCGAAAATCATTATGACCCAATAATAGGGCACCTAGTCGTTTGCTGCACGGCTCATAGCGCCAGCCATTCCTTGATACTGGCCAATCACTGCGCTGCCCACGATCAGAGCTACGATCAGAAACACAGTTACGCTGAAGATCATGGCTACAGTGTGAGTGGCTGCCTTTGCCTCTTGCTCATGATAATCTGCGACCTTATACATCATCTCATCGACTGAACCGGATGTCTCCGCAGTCCGCAACATGTCGATTGAAACGGAAGTAAACTGCCCGGATTCTGCTAGGGCCTGTGAAGGAAGAAAGCCATTTTCCGCTCGAAGCGCAGCGGACTGCCCCGCCCTCGCAATAACCACATTGCCTGACGCGTCTGCAGCAATCTGCAGCGCTGAGCTTGTTGGGAAGCCGGCCTTAGCAAGCGCTGCATAGGTACGTGCAAACTTCCCAATCGCGTAATTCCTGATAATTTTACCCAGTACTGGCAGCCTGATCTTCACCGCATCGTACATATTACGCACGCCGCGGCTATTAAACAACGACAACCTGCAGAAAGCGGCGAATACCGCGATTGGGATTAGAATCGCAAGTGCAAACAATACAGTGTCAGCAAAGTAAGCACGCACCGATCCACCGAGCACCAGCGCCGCAATTGCAGGCATTCCACCAAAAATTCCGCTCCTGCCCATCAGCATGACCAGCACGAACAGGACGATCTTAGGGTAGAGGGTTTCACGAGAAATGAGCTGCCGAACCGCCATCTCATGCTCAACGTAATCACCTATCTGCCGGAGCGTGTCCTCCATCAACCCGCCGTGCTCCGCAGCTCGAAGCATCTCAAGGTGCATTGGCGGAAATACCCATGGATAGGCCGCCATCACATCGGATAGGTAGCCACCTGCACGAACCTGGCGAACACCATCTTCGCTGATCGCTTTAAGGCGCTCATTCTTGGTGTTGTCTGCTAAAGCGACGAGGCTCTGATTGAAATTTAGGCCAGCGCCAATCAAAGTTCCGAGCTGCCGATACCATTGAGCCAAATCCTTGAGTTTCACACCTGAAATGATCGGGTAGAGCAGCACCTCCTTGGCTCGCTGCGACATCGGCACCGAACGCAGCGAGTTCGCGCCGAATGGGATATTCTCCAACCCCCGAGCGATCTCATTGCGGTGCCTCATCGGCTGCGGCGCCATCGCAACAGTAATCGGATTGACTTCGCTCGATAGTGGTATTGTCCTCTCCCACGGCTCAAGTCGTTCCATTCTTGCTGTCATATTGTCCACGCTTGAGGCCCCATTTGGCCCGCCTACGCCCTGTGGAGATACTGCAACGGTTGGCTGTTGTGGCAGTGATGGGGGCGTAAACTGTTGTGTTGGCTCGGGCAAGGAAGAGGATGTAGCGTAAAGATCTACCGCTGCAACTGGCATTTCGGTTACTGGCTGAGTGAGATCCACTGGGCCACGTCGTGTGGCATTTGCTGGCGATGGCTGAGGCGCGGCAGGTTGTTGTGTTGGCAGAACCACACCAGCAAGTTGAACCCCAATCGGAGAATAGCCCAGGGCCATAATCTGCTCAATAGCGCTGCTATGATCAACGGCTTCAATGCTGCCATCAACCGTGTTTCCCAAGCGATCCATAGCTCTAAATGTGAACAGAGGCATTGTTCAGGCTCCCTGACACTAACCGTGGCACGCGCACGGCTGTGGCAGATCTACTCGCTGAAATTAGTGTCGACAAAACGGAAAATGCCAGCGAAATAGCTGTGCATGAACCAAACCAGCGCTATTCCGGTTAGAACAATCATCGTTAGCCGGGCTGCGCGGAACATGAACTGGCGCGATCTAACATGCGCCTCCTGAACTCGGTCCTGATATACAGTGGCCGCCTGATCCAACGCATCCACCATTGAACCAGATAGGTCACCTGTAATTAGTATCTGCTCGATGTTGTCGCTAAAGAGCCCCGTCGCTTTGAAGGCATCCGGAAGTGACGCACCGCGCTGTACAAGCGGATAGGCCTGCTGCAGTTGTTCGCGGATAACGACATTGTCCGCAGTATACATAGCCGCATCCCAGGCGTTGATGGGACCGACACCTGCCTGATAAAGGCGTCGAAGCATTCGCACGAAGGCAGATATCGCTGCCTGCCTCTGAAGATTTGCAACAACAGGAATGCGCAGCGACATAGTATCGCGCCAGCGTTTGTTGGCTGGCAGCATTAGAAACTTCGTGGCTGGAATGGTCGCGAGGCATATGAGCGCTACAATAGGCAGGAGCACCATCTCCCGAGTTATGTAAAGGCGTATATTGGCGGCAAAGTCCATAGAATTAAACAGGCTTGTAAAGAGCGGTATGGCGACAGCAAGCGTTATAAGAGCCTGAATCACCATGGCCTTCCACATCCATGAGCCTTTGTACAGGGCGATGTTCTGTTCGAAATTGAGCGCCACCTCAGCAAGCACTACCTCGAGGAAACCACCAAGCTCTCCCGCCCGAACTGTGCCAACGATGTTATCCGGGAATATCCTTGGGTAACGCTCCATCACGCCGGAAATGCGATTTCCAGATCGAGCGGCGTTGGCCATCTCATGGGCGACCTTAGACAAATTTGCGTTTTTAGTACGCCCGGCGACGTTGTCGAGCGACTCGTGAATCGTCATCCCGCTCTTTACAAGCGGGGCCAATAGCTGGAAGAAAAGCGCAAGTTCAGCGATATTCACGCCGTGGAGATCGGAAACTACAGGCTTTGGCGCAGCGCGGACCACTGGGGTTACCGGTAAAGCGTAAACCGGGATGGGCGCTAAGGGAGCAAGCTCAGCCCGATTAAAAACGCCGGAACGCTGAATCTGTGCTCCGCTCGGAACGCTAATTTGAGATCCCGCAGACTGCATTGAAGCGAGCGAACCGTAAACTGTCTTTTCAGAAGGAACTGGCGTTGCAACGGCAGTTACGGAGGGCGCCAGAGAATGGGGAGTAACACCACGCGAGATGACAAGACGTTGGGCATCTATAAATGTTGTCGCATCGACGACACCAGATACCTTTACACCTGTCTGATCGGTTCCTTCATAAGAATATTGCATCGGCTGAGGCCACCTTCACTATTTGCTGGCTTACAATGTGCGGAGCGTCAACCAGGGCAGAAACCAGCCCCTGGCCTGGGATTTCAAGATTCGGGTCCAATTCGTTCAGGGGAACCAGAACGAATGCCCTGGCCGCAATGTGTGGGTGCGGAATAGTCAATTCGTTGGTACTTATACGCCTATCGGCATAAAGTAAGACATCAATATCAATGCGCCGTGGTCCCCATCGCTCATCTCGGATTCGGCCGAGAGCATTTTCGATCTCTCTTATCCGGCATAACAGCTCATGCGGCTCCAGGCTCGTCACCAGCCGGACTACTGTGTTTAGATGCGCCGGATACGTACAAGCATCCTCCGCCTTTAGCCCCATATGCGGCGACTCATACATCGACGCAACACCTGTAACAAACATTATGTACTGTGATGATTGTAGACGCTCGAGAGCTGCCCGCAAGTTTGCTGCTCTATCGCCAAGACTCGATCCAAGGCCAAGATAGATCGTAAGTTCCGTCACGTTGCAGTCTCCTCGCCTGGAACCTAACCCCTACGCACCTTTCATAAATCGTATCGCCTCTTTCTCATAGGTATGGAACGGGTTCTTCAAGTCCAACTGCCGATTGCGTTCAATATACACGGCATCCCAGTCAATCACGTATCGAGCGCCAGCGCGGTTTAGCAGTTGTTTAACGATATATCCTCGAGCGAGAGCACGCGTGTTTGCAGGCGGAGTCGTCATTGCGTCGGCCACTTGCCCTGCAGTTGTCATTCTATTCATCGCACCAGCCGCTTCCAGGCCGAAAAAGAGTCCGCTGTTTGGACTTATGTTGTGGTACTCAAGGTCGAGGCTCTGCAACACGTCGTCATGCCAATCACTGCCGGTCTCGTCAATGTACTGCTGATACAGAACACGCTTCGCGGACCAATCCAACCTGTCCGATGTTGATAACGGATCTCGCTCCAAGTCGTCCAGAGTGCGCTCCCACTCCTTCAAGACGAGGTCTGTCTCGTCGCTTTTTCGGTGGAGATACCGTTTTGCCGCATCCAGGTATCGTCGCTGCAGCTCAATTGCAGGGATAACCTCTCCACTAGCAAGGCGCACAGGCCACTTCATCGTTGGGTCCCGAGAAACCTCCCGCAGCGTCACTAGCGGATCTTCGACCTGTACGTTTTCGGGCTGCGCTCCCTCTTCAATTAGATCAAGGACAAGTGAGGTTGTTCCAATTTTCAGGAAGCACGCATATTCGCTCATGTTGCTTTCGCCAAAGAGCACGTGAAGGCGATGAAGATTGCTGTACGAGTAGTAGGAGTCCCATTTGGGATTGATGATAGCCCTGTTAAAACGCACGCGCGTCGAGACGGTCTTAACAATATGATCTGCTCTCTGCGAGAGCTGAAAATCAACGCTGTTGTCTAACTCCACCCCATAGTAGTTCGAAATCCAAACATAATCGACCTCGTGCTCGCCAACGGTCATGATGTTGTTCTTGCTATTAGGACGAACTAGCCTGTGCCCGCCAACCCTCCCGATTCCTGCGAATATCTGGCGAGTGACCAGGAATGGCATCAGGTGATTCAAAGCATCAGAAAAGAATCGATCTTCAATCTGTACGAGGTAGTTTTCATGGCAGCCAAACGTATGACCACCAAAATGATCGATGCTGTTGTTATGGAAGCTGACGACATCATCCAGCTCAAGGTCGGTAACAAGGTCGGATAAGATCTGCCGCCCGGCTCGATCGTGTGCGATGAGATCGATCAGATCGGTACACTCGGGGGTAGCATACTCTTCGTGGCTGCCAACCGCGTCTATGTACAGCCGTCCGCCATTTGTCAGATAACCGCCTGCGCCGGCTGGCTCAAATGCGATGTCGCGGGCATGCAAATCAATTACGCCAAGCTTGCGATTAAGAAACGCATGATCTTTTACAATCTCGACAACTTCTTCGGCTGTAGCCTTTACGCCGTCGTTAACCATACAGCCGAATTCAGTTTCGATTCCGAAAATGCGTTTATCCATCTGGCCGCTCTGTTCCGATCTAATTCATCATGTTGGGCAGCTACTTTGCTGTAGCCTCTGCGATCTCAACTTCGGAGAGAAGTCGAAACCTGGCTTCGGTTCGCTGTGCCGGTTTTCTCTCGAGCACTGCCGCTTCGATCGTGCCAACCTTCAGCTCGTCGCGCAAGAAGACGTCATCCGCGTCACCTTCATCAACACCCTTCAATGGAGAACCTTGATCGCTCTCATCAAAATCAGATGCAATGTTGCGCCGCTTGTGAGCGTCTCGCGCGCCAGCTGCCCATGCCTCGGCTGCAAGTTTGAGCGCCTTTGCCAGCGGCAATTCATCTCGTAAGGGTGAGCCAATGACACTCAACATTCGATCTTCTGCGCTCGGCGTACCGGCAACAACCGCATTGTCTGCAGCTCGGCGATACTCACCGTCGAAGTTGAGGACAAAGAAACAATCGGCGGAGCTGGATTTTCCCAGCTCTGCAAAGAGCGCCCGAATCACGAATGGCACCGTCATTTGATCGCCGTAGCCTTTTTTGAGCGCTGGGCTCAATGAGAACCCGACCATTCGCTGCAGAGACACGTCGTCTGGCGAGCGTTCGAAACCTTCTTGATGTGCCATATTAATCGAGGCAAGCCGCACATTTTCGATATCCGACTGGTTGCCAATGGCCGAAAACATATGGCGATCGTAGATTTCGTAGACCTTCCGCTGCGTACGGCGAATCGTAAACAGCAGCAATCCCGTATCGTAAGCTATTCCGACCACCGGGCTACCTTCTCGCAGCCGGTCTTCAATGTAATCTTTGCGATGGCCGAGCGCCTCGCTGAAATCAAAAGGTGTGTACATATTCCTCAGTTACAGCCTTAGGAAGCTGTCGGTGGCAGTACGGTCGCGCTTACACTCAGGTGAATAACCGCGACACGCACATGGTGAGATTATCGGAGTGAGAGCCCTCGTCCTGGAGATGCGGCATCGATCTCAGCGATCACCTGTTTCAACTCATCCTCGGAAACATCCACGATGCCTTGTGCAGTAATAGTCGTCGCGAGTGGAAGCACCTTCGCCCAGCCACCTGTCGCGGCATCCAGATCGGCTGCGATATCGAGCAGGTAGAGCGCTTCGCGCAATGCCTCCTCGCGAGTCATCTCATGAAACGGTTTTCGCGTCTTCACGATGTAGTCGAACACTCCGCGAATCTGCATGGAGCCACTGCCTGCCGCGCCAAATTCGGCGCTTTCGAAGCGGGCTCCCATCCCATCATAAAAGAAGATTCTGCCTTCGTTCTCGTCGTGATCGAAAGTTGTCAGGATGGGTATAAAACCTCCAATGCCCTGAAGAGCCTCCGGGATGCCGGCCCTCACCACTTTCGCAAGTTCAGCGAGCTTACCTTCCAGGCTCATCGGTTGCAGGTAGGTTCGCTCAAAGAGCTTGAAGGATGTTCTAAGGTAGCGTACCACCTCCATAGCTCGCGCGAACGAGCCGGATATGGCGAGTAAGGTGTGGTCATCGATGGGCAGGACCTTCTCTGCACGGTCATACATTACCGCGAAGTTGGCTGTCGCCCTGCGGTCTCCCACATTTAATACTCCACCTTTAAACTTGACAGCGATGACCGTGGTTCCATGGGTATCCACGAAACTAGATGCACCGCCCACGTTCGTCGCCAGCGTGTTGCTGCGGGTAAGTGGGTGTCCGCTCCGTTCGAGCAGAGCCCATAGATCTCCAGCAGGTTCCATGCTATTCGCCGCTCCGCTGCCGATACCGTTTGGCCTTATCTGGATCAATTCGTTGCATCCTCTTCAACAGATCGCTTGTGTCTGGCTTCTTGACGTCAGGCTTGCCGGGGCCGCCGCCGTCACCATCCTTGCGCAGAGGGCTTACAGGCGAGGTCGGCTGCTGTCTGCGCTCTTCTCCTCGAATTATCATGGTACTGGAATCCTTTCAGATCGGATGGCCAATGGGAAGTTCGAGAGCTTCAGGATGCTCTGGAACTTCTAATGGATGCTACAAGAGAGTCAAGGGATGTTGCAGAGCAGAGCTCTTCACATAATGGCTGCACATCGTTTTCGACCAGCGGATTCATGTCGAACACGAGATCTTCACCGGCATGATGAAACGCAACGCCATTCCATCCAATGGATCGCACAGATGAGGCGAATCGTTCAACAAACATACCACGAATTGCTGCCCTGGTATCCGTTGGCGGGCATGTCCGCGCCGCGCCGACTACCGCGTCTGACAGAATCGTCTGCATTGCTGCGGCACTAACCAGGCCATAGTACAGGCCAGCTTCCCGATCTACATTATGATATTCGAGATCGAGGCTTTGCATATATGGATCGTCCCAGTGGATCCCTTGCGTCTCTCGAAACTCACTGAATAGCGCAAGTTTCGCTGGCCAATCAAGTACATCCGCCAGTGAAAGTGGATCTTCGCCTAAACCATACACAGTTCGTTTCCACAGATCGAGTATCCAATCGATCTCATCGCTCTCACCCGCATAACGGCTCTCAGCAGCAAGCAGATAGAGCAGTTGAATCTCCAGCCCTGTGATCTTGTCACCGTTGGCACGCGGAACAGTGGCTTTCAGCGATACGTCCCTCGAGATCTTCCTGGCTGCGCGAACCGGATTTTCAAGGGTAATGGCTGGCGAGGCTCCATCCTCAATCAGGCGAAGGACCAGGCTCGTCGCTCCTACTTTCAGAGCAGTCGCTGTTTCGCTCATATTTGCATCGCCACAGATAACGTGCAGCCTTCGAAAACGACTTGGCGTCGCATGTGGCTCATCGCGGGTATTGACAAGCGGCCGGTTATGCAGCGTATCGACGCTCGCCTCAACCATAAAGTAGTCTGCACGCTGTGACAGTTGAAAGAGGTTTGGGTCGATCGACGGATCGTTCTCAACTCCGCACTTTCCCGCGCCCGCATACACCTGCCTGCTAGCAAAGAACGGCAATAACGCGTGAATGAGGGCTTCACAGGGCACATCCCGGCGCATTAAATAACCTTCGTGCGTGCCATAGCTGGCGCCGTGATAATCCGTATTATTTTTGTAAAGCGTTACCAGACGACCGGACTTTGCTGAATGGTTTGCGGCTGCCTCCTGCACGACCAGTTCGCCGGCCTTATCGTGAGCGACGAGCGATAGAACGGATGCACATTCCGGAGTTGCATACTCCGGATGACCGTGGTCGTTGTACAGACGCGCACCGTTGGTGAGGACACGATCACTGCGTTCATCCTCCGCCTTGGAAGCGTGCGATTTGCGATTATCGAAGACGGCATCATCCGGATTTCTGGATAGATTTTTCACCGTAAACCCACGCATGTCTCTGCGTGGGTCTTCGCCTGCATAATTCCAGCCAGTTGCGTACTTGCCCGCATAGCCCTTTACAACCGCGATACTCTCGGCTATCCAGTCACTCGCAGTTAGCCCGTCAACGACGATGCCATATTCCGTCTCAATGCCGTACAGTCTGTGCATGTATGATTCGAACTGCCCGTCTAGATGATGTTTCGACGCTTCGTTTCGGAATGCCGTCGCCGTCCGCGCATCGGTTTGATTGTAGCTACATTCTCAGGGTCGTAATCGAGGAGCTTGAGCCAATCCTCAACAGAGTCACCTTTCGGGAAGATCTCGTTCTCCTTAAACTCCAAACGTACGGCTCTTTGCAAGTCGTCAAGCGTAATGCCTTCGACATCGCTTCGCTTTTCGATACTCCGTTTAATTGCGAAATCCTTGGAGCGCTCTACGACCGATTTGATGATAGCGCCGCTTAGCAAGTCCTTCCAGTAAAGGGTCTCAGTGCCCGCATTTTTCAGGTGCACCTCTATAAACTCCGTCTCCTCATCACGGCGGAACGTATACTCAGTGATGAGATCGAGCAGCTCATCCAGAGGTCCCTCACTATCGCCCTTATGCTCGCGAATTAGGGAAGGATCGAGCGGCACGGCTTTCAGATAGATGCGGTAAATCTCGCGAGTAGACCGCCGATCTGGGCGAACCACCTTCACTTTGCGATCGATACGCTCCGCTCGTAGGATTGCCGGATCGATGTAGTCGGGTCGATTAGACGTCATCATCACTACAACGTTGTCGAGAGCAACGAGGCCATCCATCTCTGCACAAAACTGAGGAACAATGGTGTTCGAGATGTTATTCCATCTGCCAGAGGAACGCGTACGAAGCAGCGATTCGGCCTCATCAATGAAGATGAATACAAGCCGTCCTTCGCTTGATTTTTCGCGAGCCTGAGCGAATATCTCTCGCACCATCCGCTCCGATTCGCCGAGCCACATATTCAGGATCTTGGGTCCATTGATGTACATAAAATACTCTCGTACATCCTGACCCGTGCGTTCTCGATACTCCTGAGTGAGATTATAAGCCGTAGCCTTGCCTATTAACGTTTTACCGCAGCCTGGAGGGCCATACAATAATATTCCCTTGAGTGGCCGCTTACCGAACCGTGCAAACAGCTCGGGATGCAGCAGCGGGAGTTCGATTGCGTCTTTGATGACGCCAATCGCCTCCTCCTGCCCACCTATGCTGGACCATGGCAGTTCCGGCACCTCTTCAAGGTAGTAATCTCCAGCCTCCTTGGCTTCAAAATACTCGAGAGCAACTTTAAAATTCGGCTCAACCCTTACCTCTGCGCCGCTCTTAATGCGTGTATCCTTCAGGGCATCGCCGCGATACACAATGCGCGACTGCGTGCCCTGCGCATCCATAGAAACGCGCAACCTACCATCTGGAAGAGCTTCATTAACCTTAACGATGTGGCCACCCGCCGTGCTTCCTATCTCTCCAACGACAACGAATGCCTCGTTGACCCTAACCTGAGTGCCAACGGCAAGGTTAACGTCTTCAAGCTTCGGGTCGAGGTTGGTTACATACTCCTGCTCGCCTAAGGCAATTCGTATGTAGTCGCTGGAAGAAGGGTCGGCATCTTGTGAGGAAGGTTTCTGAGTAGCCGGAACGGAGCCAAGGTACACGCCAATTCTGTTCGCCGGCGCCGTGAGCTTGGTGTAGGCCTCTTCAAACTCAGAGATAACTTTACGGGCTTCGTCAAGCATCGATTCGTCAGTTTCGAGCTGCTCACGAAGCGCCATCAGGTACCCAAGTCGCACGTCATTGCGTGTTGTCATCTGGATTATCTCATCGAGTATCCAGGTCGCTTTTAACTGCATTTCAGGTATCGTGGCATACGAAGAGTTCTGGTCAGCGTTGGGTTCGTAGGTATCGTCGTCGTCAAATCCGCCTGATCGGCCCCTGTTCGAGTTGCGATCGCCGCGCATCTATTTCTCCTTAGCGTGATTGACGCTTACTTTCTGTATCTCGTTCGCTGAAGCAGTGCGCACATTGGCAAAAGCATGCACAGTCAGTATATCATAGTACGACGACCCCGATAAGTTAGTTTCAACAGACAAGCAGACATAATTACACTAGTCTCGTTAGCCCGTTTGCACCTCTCCCCAACCAGCGTTTAGCCGCGCTGACAGAAGCAACTCGGCGGACATTCACTTTAATCATCGGCGGGCCCAGCAGAGTGAGTTTATATTGCAAACGGCGCCAAATTGCGTTTGACCCGCAGTGTTTCCGCATGATATCATCTGATTCATCAATATAGTGGGAGAAGAGATATTCGTACATCTGCCAAACATGGACGTGCTCCAGAAGATGCCGTAGCGTTTGACCTGCGGGTTCGCTATGCCGAAACCGATCAGATGGGCGTTGTTCACCACGCGAATTACCTCGTGTGGTTTGAAGCAGCTCGAAGCGAGTTTTGCCGTGCTAAGGGTATTGATTACAAACAAATGGAAGCTGACGGTCTCATTCTGCCGATGGCAGAATCGCACTGTAGATATCTGAAGCCCGCATTTTATGAGGATGAGCTGACGATTAAGACCTGGGTCATAAGCCTGAAGCGGAGCGTTCTGCACATAGGTTACGAAGCGCTGCGTAACGACGTTCTGCTTGCTTCCGGCGAAACCGTGCAGCTTCTCGTTGGCAGCGGCGACATGCGGCCGAGATCCTTCCCCGAGGTGATAGCGGCAAAATTCACTGGACAATATTCAACCGAAATAACTTAACAACCTCCGTGTCGCTGCTTGCTGCGACCGCGACGTTTTTATACTCACAATAATCAGCGCTAAACAGGCAACCTATACTACCGCTACAGGTTGCTCAAGAGACATCCTGCGCTGTTTCTCTATATGGATCATTAATATCTGCACATCGCCTGGACGCAATCCTGAGATGCGAGACGCCTGCCCAAGTGACTCCGGACGCAATCGAGACAGCTTTTCGCGAGCTTCATACGACAGCGAAACGATTCGTTCGTAGTCGATATCGTATGGAATTGCGAGCGATTCCATGCGAGAGCTCTGCTCAACCTGCTCATTCTGCCTGGCGATGTATCCTTCATATTTAGCGACAATCTCAACCTGCTCGCTTACGACTCGTGGAACTGCCACTGCCATCGACTCTGGATAGAGCTGCAGGCCGAGTTGAACCACCGTTTGATAGTTCATCTCAGGTCTCTTCAGTAGTCCAAGGAGGGAGACACGGTTTTCACCCGTTGATGCCATACCTAGATCGGCGACAATGTCCCGGTGGCGCGGCTGTACGTAGATGTTCGCTAGCCGTTCTGTCTCCCCGGAAATTGATAGCCGCTTTGCCTCAAAACTCGCCCACCGCTCGTCATCCAGTAGCCCGATATCATAGGCAAGCGGCGTTAGCCGCATGTCGGCATTGTCATGTCGCAAGAGAAGCCGGTACTCCGCACGAGATGTCAGCATGCGGTACGGATCGGATACTCCTCGGGTAACGAGGTCATCGATCAGTACGCCGGTGTAGCTATTCTGACGCGTAAACGTTACGCCTTCTAATCCCTTTGCTCGGCGTGCAGCATTAATTCCGGCGACAATCCCCTGGGCAGCCGCCTCTTCGTAGCCGCTCGTGCCGTTTATCTGCCCGGCAAGAAACAGACCAGCCACGTCTCGGACTTCTAGAGTACGCTTCAACTGATCAGGGAAAACCATGTCGTATTCAACTGCGTAACCGGGACGCAGCATCTCAACGTTCTCAAGACCGGGAAGCGTGCGCAGAAACTCGATCTGAACATCTGCGGGCATGCTTGTCGACATACCCTGTACGTAGAGCGAGTTGCCATCCCACGTCTCCTGTTCCAGAAAGACAGGATGGGCATCTTTGTCTTCGAATCGCACAACCTTATCTTCAATGCTTGGGCAGTAGCGTGGTCCGATGCCAGAAATCCGGCCTCCGTACATTGCCGAGCGGCTGAGGTTCGTGCGAATAATGTCGTGTGTCGCCGCATTCGTATGTGTCTGCCAGCATGGCAATAGTTCTCGCAGATCTCGCTGTGGCGCGATCTGGTCGTGGAGAAATGAGAAGCTGGAAGTATTCTCGGATGGCACACTTTCCGTTAGAGCGAAGTTAACTGAATAGCGGTTGATACGGGGTGTGGTTCCTGTTTTGAAGCGCCCTATTCTAAGACCGAGCTCCCGAAATGCACTTGACAGTCCAACAGATCGCGCCTCACCGTGACGGCCGCCGGGAGTCTGAGTTTCACCGCAATGCATGAGGCCATTCAGAAAAGTGCCGGTAGTGATCACCGTCGAGGCGCCATACAGCTCTCTGCCGGAAGCAAGCCGCGCACCTAATACTGCATCTGTTCCATTATCTAGGAGGAGGCTTTCAACGGAGTCTTCGATCAGTGTAAGCCCATGCGCAGAGGCAATCAGTTGCTGCATTGCGGCGGGATAGGCATCCTTATCAACGTGTGCACGCAGCGTCTGAACCGCCGGCCCCTTACCTGTCCCAACATAACGAATATGGGTCAGGGTTCGGTCTGTCAGCCAACCCATTGCGCCGCCAAGCGCATCGACTTCTCTTACGAGGTGACCCTTGGCGGGGCCTCCAATGGAGCAGTTACAGGGAAGGTGACCAATTCGGGTTAGATTGAGGGTAACGAGGCAGACGCGACAACCCATTCGAGCAGCCGCAAGCGCTGCTTCGCAGCCTGCGTGCCCGCCGCCAATAACCAGAACATCGTAATCTCTGGCTTCTGGGATGGATTGCATCGTATCGTTCAACATGCAACATTATAGCATGGCAGTGAACAGCTGCTGGCGGCAGGCCTGCTAACCGCCAGGCTGACCAACAGGCGGAGGAGGAGGCTTCACTGTTGTTTTGGTATCCGCCGTAATGCTGGCAGTCGACTGAAGCTGTGACAATCCATTATTCCAGTAAGCCGTAACCGAACCTGTTCCGACACTTGTACTTGTAAAGAGTCCATCGGGCTGCAAAATTCCGTTAGAACCGCTGAAAACCATACTTGGCGCATCTGGCAGAACTTTGCCCTGAGCATTGAGAAGCTCCGCCCCGACTGCTATGGTATCTCCAGAATGAACTGACAGGGAGCTCGAAACAACGGTTACTGAAACCGCAGAACTTACATCAAAACCAATCTGTGGCATGCTAACCAGAACGGTTAGCGGAACACCTGCCGATGCAGGAATGGTTAACCTTTGCGGCTGCCTATCGCTGCCAACCGGCGGAGTGACAGTAACCTGTACCGTGCTTTTTGCCAGAGTATCCGGCAGCGCAACTACGAAGGAACCGTCCGAACCCGTCTGAGCCAGTTGTACTGAAGATGAAGGAACGGAGAGGTTCGTAATGGAAACGGTAGCCCCAGCAACCGGCGTCGTGACACTCTCGGCATTAAATGACTTACCAGAGATGCTAACTACACTGGAATTTCCCGTCGGAATGTGCCCGCCGTCAAAACTTGTCGAGCCATTGCCGCAGCCCACAGCAAACATGGAAACAGGAATGGCGGTAAACAACAGTGCCAAACGATAGATAACAGAACTGATGCGACCTGATGCACGGCGATTCTTATGCTGCGGTGCATTAACTCGTAAAGACTGGTTACAACGGATAGACATGGCGTCCTTTGTTCAATTGGCGGGACGGTACTATTTATTATCGCAGCAACGCCGAGAAAGGAGGCCAGTTCGCGAACTCTGCCGCTTCTGCCGCCTGCTCGAGCTTGCCTTCCCGTTTGAGCAGAGTTATCAATTCGATGTAGACCTGTCTACAATCGACATTTTCCAGTAGAGAATCGGTTAGGCCAGATTCAATCAACTGCGATCGTAGCCTGTCCAGCACTGCAATCGCGGATCGCAACATCCCTTCGTCTCCAGTCAGAGCGCCCAGGGCGCCTGCAGCGCGCCACAAGCCCTCAGCATATTCGGCTGAGGCTGCCAGCCCATAGGCTGCTTCTGCCGCCTTCACGGCTTTTTGCGTATCCCCAACGGCAACATAGGCTCGTGATGCGTAAACGAGTGAGACACTTTCCAGATGACGCGCGCCAAGTTTGCTCGCAAGTTGGCACGCGCGCTGAGAGTGATCTGCTAGTTCCCGATTGTCGCCGGTTAGATCCGCAACTCTGCAGAGCCTCAGTCGACACTCAATTTCGGCGCGCTCCATCCTCATCGAAGCCGCTACAGCAAGCGCCTGCCCGGCATGGTACCGCGCTTCGCTCTCCCTGCCGTCCTGTCCGAGGCACGCGTCTGCAAGAGCTAGCTGAGCGTACAGTTCGCCTCTCCTGTCTCGCTTCAACATGGCCGCAGCCAACGCATCTTTGCCGTACTGAAGGCTCGACGAGTAGTCGCCAGCGGCAGCCAGAAGCTGCCCCAACCATGCGCTTGCAATCGCCTCTTTGCCCTTGTGCCCTACAAATCTTGCAAGCAAAATCACAGAGCTCAAAGTTAAGTATGCATCTGACCAGTTGCCCGTGCTGTACTGGCAGAATGCAAGGTCGAATCTCGCCTCTAGATGCTCGTCTGCTATACCGTAAGATTCCGCAAGTTGAACACATCGATCGATAAGCGGCCTCGCACCACGAAAATCGCCTCCATTAAGATAGACGTTGATACGGTTGCCATTTACATACAACATTCCAATTTCTGCTTCGCGCAATGTGTAGGTTCCATCTTGTTCAGCCGTCTCAAGTATGGCGGCGGCTCGATCAAAGCTCTCCATTGCCTCGCGATATTCACCTAGCATGGTGTGGACACTACCGAGCGAGAGCACTCCCTTCCATCGCGCTGCAACATGCGCGCTGGCTGCACTCGCTGTAAACTGCTGGCGGGCTTCGTTGAGATTTCCCATCGAGACGAGCACATGTCCCAGGCTCTGTCTGGCGTCTAACTCAATCCGCGGTTCACCAATCTCGGTCGCAAGCCGTATGGCGGTTCGCAGAGAATCAGATGCGCTGGAGTAGTCCGATATGCGGAGGGAGGCATTGCCCTGGCGCAGCATCGTCTGTGCTTGTAGCACTCGGTTACCAAGCAGGCCGGCGATCCCATAAATTCGCTCACAGGTGCTTACAAGAGACGTGGGGTTTGGCGGGGATTCCTGAGCTGTAGCCAGATCTTGCAGCCAGCGCAGTGTCTCAGATAGCCGCGTTGCCGCATCATCCGTATCAAATGGCACGGCTGGGATTGTGGAGCCCTCTGATGACGCCGAATTGGAGTCGGAATCCTGGTAAAACGAGGCAAGACCAACCCCACACTCAGCCGCGATCTGTTGAAGTCGGTCAGGCTGCGCCAGCGTGGAACCAGAAAGATACTGATAGATCAGGGCGCGTGAACAACCGATACGGCCCGCTATCTCTTCAATAGATAGTCCCGCCTGTTCGACAGCACGCTGAATGCGCAGACCCTGTTCGCGTCTGCCTTGTTTAGTACTAAGATCCATATCGATGCGTGCTCTTACGCGCCTCTATGGGGGGATCACGGGGGAGTGAAGAATGCATCGGGTCCGAAAACCCGCGGCGGTCTTATCGTATCATACGCCCGGCAGCTTAGTCAATACGATTCGAAGCCGATTCTAGCCAGATTAGAAAACGACACCGAAATGATTCTAATCTGAATAGAAATGTCAGCAGTCAACCTGCTGGTGCTGCATTCTGTAGGGGGCGCGGTAGATTGTGAAACGCTCTGGATGGCAAACTGCAATAGCCGCGTCCGGGATCACTGCAACCGCGCGAAGAATGAGTAATTCAAGGGCATAGGGCAGATGCTCTTAACTGACACCAGTTCATCATGACTTGCCCTTGGTTCCGGCTGCATGCTTGACGACGATACCGATGTACTCAGGATCAACCTCTAATTTGATCAGTGTCACTTTGGCTTCGCTATCAGTGGGATACGTCTGCGTTACAAGCGCTTTGCCGGCGAAATTTGTAAGTGTTGTATCTGTATAAATTCGAAGTTCATCACCTACTGCAACACCATCGCGACTACCCTTATCTATGATAATGTTATTACCGCTGAAATTCAGCACTGTTATGACAGGCAGGCGACGACTGCGCATTGGTGGAGCAAAGGCAGATGCGGTTGCATCTTGGCGAGGATGACGATACTCTACCACCCGGGAAACGGAATCAGAGTTTGATTGCTGCGTAGACCGATACAGCAAGCGATCGCGGTTCCCAATCGTAAACGTGCGATTCAGCCAAAGATTGGATCCCTTCCGCGTCGACTCATGCCTGGTCTCGACACTTCGGCAATCCCTGACAGATTGGGCACCTTCCCTCGCAACAGTAACCGACTGCAGTTCAAATTCAGCTAAGTTCGGATCTGCCCCTGCGCCTGTTAGGAGGCCCTTCAGGCATTCTATGTCTGATCCAACGCCGAGCACTTCTGCAATTTCGAACGGAGATCTCTCGGTCCGTTGGTAGGGCAGTAAAGTATATTCGTGCGGCGTGCCTTCGGGCATATAGTATGCGAACGTACCGTCTGTGATCATCGCATCACAATTGGCTCCATCACGCACAGACAAGCTCAAGTAGCGCGTCCACCTATAGTCGATGCGAATGAAACGCGGGGATTTTACACTGCCATCCGAACTCAATACGCCTGAAACAAGGTCAGCAGAGAAGGACGGCAACGCTTTGTACTTCGCGTTCAAATCCTTGAGCATCTCGATGGAATCCTTATCCAAAGATTTCGCTGCGCTTTGTCGCGCCTCCCCAGCTACCTGTGGTTTGGCTTGCGCCATCAGTGGCAGCGGCAACACGGCGCAATTTAAGGCAATCTCCACCGCAAGTAAGGCAGTTCTCATCATGGTTGGCCTCCTACGGCCTCTGAACTTCTCAGACCTCGCTGACCCCAAAGACTTCAAAGACCTATCTTTACATTACCGGCCCGAGCAGCCATGGAGCGAACTCTGCCTCGCCCAGACCCTGTTGTTCGCTTAAGGTCTTCTTTCCGCCTGCGACAGCAATAAGCTCTTCAAAGATCTGGAGCCCGAGATCATGGATTGAGACACCGGATAACACAACACCAGCATCGATATCCATGTCTTCCGGCATGCGGTTAAAGAGAGCAGTATTGGTCGCGATCTTCAAAATTGGGGCCGGCTTGAATCCTGAGCAGGAGCCACGGCCGGTTGTAAAGACAATGAGGTTACAGCCACCGGCGCCAAGGCCAGTGATGGAAACGGGATCGTGCCCAGGTGTATCCATAAAGGCGAATCCCTTTTTATCGATTTTCTCCGCGAACTTGTAGACCTCGACCAGAGGCATGGAGCCACCCTTTGCAAGCGCACCTAGCGATTTCTCGTAGATTGTAGTAAGCCCACCCTCTTTGTTACCAGGCGACGGATTGGCGTCGATACTTGCGCCCCACATCCCGGTGTACCACTCCCACCAGCGCATCAGGGCAACCAACTTCTCGCCGACTTCTCTGCTGACAGCTCTGCGCGTAAGCAGGTGCTCTGCGCCATAGGTCTCAGATGTCTCGGCAAGCACCCAGCCGGCGCCATGCCGCACAAACTCATCCCCGGCGACGCCAACGGCGGGGTTCGCCGTGATACCGGAGTTTCCATCACTGCCACCGCAGTTTGTGCCAACCACCATGCCTGCAATGGGCTGCTCAGTGCGCTTCGCCTGCGAGGCTCTTTTCAGCAGCTTAAGCGTCTCTTCGACTCCGCGGTTAACGGCTTTGCGAAATCCACCCTCGTCCTGAATAATGATTGTCGTTGGCAGTTCCGGTTTGCCAGCAAGCAGCTGTTCTGCGGTTATGAGTCCGCCATGCTGCATCATTGCCATTGCCTGGTTCACTTCGCATCCCAGGCCAGCAATCAGATAGCTGCCCACATTGGGATGATCCGCCATTCCGGCGAGGGTGCGCTGCAGTTGAACGTAGTCGGCGCCGCCGAGATGCTGCCCACACCCACCCTTGTGCGCAAACGGTATGACGCCGTCAACACCAGGGAAGTCCTTAAGCGCTTCGTCACCTCGAAATCGATCCGCAATCGCCAGCACCGTCGATGCCGAGCAGTTAACCGTGGAGACAAGTCCGACGTAGTTTCGGGTGCCCACGCGGCCGTCCTTACGCAGAAATCCGGGAAAGGTTCTGGACCTATCTGCTCCGTAGTATTCGACGGTTGGAATCGCCGTACAGTACTCGTAATCCAATGCAAGCGCATCCCCAGACCCACTTCCCTGCCCTGCTCCGAAGCCCAGGTTTTTGGTATGAACATGATCTCCCGCGCGGATGTCTGTCGTCGCGTACCCAATAATCTGTCCGTACTTAACCACAGGCGCGCCGTTCTTCACGGGCTGCATCGCAAACTTATGACCTGCGGGTACGTCCGTAGCAACCTGGACCGTTCCATTTGGTGTTGAAAGAACAGTACCGGCGCCAATCTTACGCTTTGCGACAGCCACATCGTCGCCTTCACGCAACAGAATGGCTGCGTCGTCAAGAGAGATCTCGTTCAACCTTTGTGGGACTCACTTTCTCAAGATAATGGGTACGCACCGCGTGCGCGGCGTCTGGTATTCAGGGTGCGGCGATGTTTTTTGCAGCGAGGATAGTGGGCCAGGGTAATGTTAAGCGCCCTCAGACTGAAGGACGCCTGCGCGAAAGGGGTGAGTTTACCGTTATAACCTGGCAGGGGTCACCGTAGATGCAAGAAGGGCTGCTTCGTCAATCGCAGAACGTCTGCCCTCTATTGTTACATGAAAACTCATTCCATCATATCCGATCTGAATACCATGAGGCGCAACAATTTCTTGCATCTCCTCATGCATCAACCCGGCCATGTGGCTGTGGTGCGTGGTTACAACGGGTGCGTCGGGCCTTAACGAACCGTATCTCATGAGCTTCTGCCGAAACTCAATCACTTGCGGAATGTTCAGATGTCCTTCATAGCCGTCGTGCTCCATTCCGCGTGTTGCTTCCACAACTACCCCATCGAGAGTGCAAGTGCTCAAATACTGCCACGTCTCATCGTCGTACCAGCCGGTATCCGTTGCATAGAGCAATGTCGCACCGGACCGATCGCGGATGATGAGGTTAAAGCACTGCTGAGACCGATCATGATTCGCTCTAATCGGCGTTACCGCGTAACTCGCCGTGTCAAAGGCTGTAAACTCTCTAACAACATGCAACGCAACGGGGTGCCGCAGCTCATCGAGCTCTTCATGATCTGACACCAGCGCGCCCCTCACCCTATCGATAACATCAGAGCTGCCATAAACTGGAAGCGAAGAGCCTAACGGCTCTGGCGTGAAATAGTGGCCTCGATAGATTAGCTCAGCGGCTGCACAATGGTCGTCATGAGCGTGCGTGAACAGGATAGCTTCCAGTTTCCGAAGGTCAAGGTCGTTCTTAATAACCTGCGCATGAATGTCAGGCGGTAGGTCGATCTTTAATACACCATCAATAAGCGCCGACGAGCGCGTTCTAATATCTTTGCCGCCCAGCCTTCGCGCACGCAAACAGGCGCCACAACCGCAAAATAGAGCGGGCCATCCCTCCGCAGACGACGTTCCCAGCAATGTCACGTTCATTCAGCAACTGCCCCGCGCACCATGCTGCAGACGAATACCGTCCGCACCGCGACTTACGATTGATGACCAGCGACACATCCTGTACCAAAATCAACAGTACAGATGTGGCCTTGAACGGGGTAATTATAGAAGATGACGGAATGCCGGTCAAGCCAATAGGTCGCATAATTCGTGTGAAATTGATCACAAGGCGTTTAAAGAAAATCGTCGTCAGGCATAAAGACTCGGCCGCAGCGCCAGCAAGTTGACTCGCTAGCTGCAGAAATGCAGCCGCATTGCGAGCAGCGATGAAGCTTTACGGGGAATTTACCGCATTGCGGACACCGGGAGCAGTCCCCATATATCAATGCGCCACAGTGCTGACACGCGCCATCGTCGCTCGATTTTAGACTTTTCTGCCTGGTATCCGTCATTGCCGTTGCCCATTGATCGAATTATGGTGGCCAATCCACGTTGCGTGGGGCGACTCAGCATTCGCGATACACGTATCGATTTCCTTATCGCACAGACCTGGCAAGGTCACGCTTGCTTTCTTGCCGGACTTCGCCCTAAATAGCTTTTTAGAGATAGTGCGAGTATGCAAACTGCAGCCACGGCCCATGCAATCGCCCAGAACGTTGGCGGGAAGGGGAAGTGCTGCGACATAAACACGGCATCGTTGTCCTTGCCTGGCATCGTTGTTGTTAACTGCAGAAGTATTCTAAGGTCGCCAACGGCATTCAGGCAGCACTGTACAGCGAGGAAGGTAACGACGAACGACGCGCCGATCGGCGGCAACCCACGGGCAAGCCCTAACAGTATCGCTCCCAGCACAATGCCAACCACCAAGGTAAATAGATTGTCGAAAGGATTGTGTGCCCAAATGAGCGTGACGGCCAGCACGTATAGTGCAATTCCGGCCAGAGTTGTCTTCCACTTCGGTGAGCGCGCAAGCTGTAACAGTATTGCGCCGAAGATGGTTGTGCCAAGGTAGCCACCCGAGATAACTATGCCTTGCGCCCACAGAGACGTTTGACTCCAGGTAACTCCCTCACCATTAGTGAACACTTGAAGGTAATTGACCGAACCGCCAGTTAGTACCGCGGCCAGCGCATGGCCAGACTCATGGATTAACGTAATGAATAGACGCAGCGGATAGAGAGCAAATACGTTGTAAGGATATGGCACGAAATAGATCGCGAGCGCAAAAACAGAAGCCCACAGGAGCATAGTCTTACTGGTTGTCGCATTACGTTTTGTCACCATCCGATGCCCCCTGCCCTGGTTTACCCGTCCAGCCCACTATCTTAACTTCACCATATGAGCTGACGATTATCTCTGCGAGTGGTATAATCGTATCCCTATACGAAGCAAGAACGCTTCGAGTTTTATTTCCTCAACCTCGCTGGAGGTCCCCCTCTTATGCTGCTCACGATTGATGCAGGCAATACGAACATTGGCTTAGGTGTGTATCAAGGTCGTGGCGCTGACGCGACCCTCGTAGGTGACTGGCGTATTCGAACTGATCGGGATCGAACCGTCGATGAACACGGTTTGCTGTTCCAACACCTATTAGAACACAAAGGCATCGATCTTGCTGCGGTGCACCATGTTGCAATTTCCAGCGTCGTTCCCACTATTAATGAGACGCTCGTAGAAGCCTCCCTGCGGTATCTTGGAACGCATCCGTTTATCGTGGGTCCGGGCACAGATACAGGCATATGCATACATTACAATCCGGTAGCGGATGTTGGAGCCGACCGGATATGCAACGCGGTAGGAGCGTATGCAAAATACGGCGGCCCGGCAATTGTGGTCGATTTCGGAACCGCGACAACTTTCGATGCGATTGCGGCAAACGGCGATTACCTCGGTGGAGCAATTATACCGGGGATCGGTATTTCGATGGACGCGCTGTTTAGACAGGCGTCACGCCTGTTCCGGGTTGAGCTAGCCGCGCCTCCTTCTGCAATAGGCACAAACACAGTGCACGCGATGCAGAGTGGCTTCGTATACGGGTTTGCTGGCCAGGCTGATGCCATGGTACAGCGGATTCGGGCGGAGTTAGGCCCGGAAACGCGGGTAATCGCCACAGGTGGCCTGGCAGAATTAATCCATCACGAAAGCTCCACAATTGAAGTAGTTGACCAGATGGTGACAATCGATGGCCTGAGAATGCTGTTTGAACGTAATGTTCCCAGCAATTAGAAAGTTTTCCCTGAGCAGTACAACGTAGTCAGCACAGGAGCACATATGCCGCTTAACATTGTCATCGCCGCGTCTAATCGCCTGTTTGGCGAAGGTCTCGCCGCAATTCTTCGAGCCGATCCAAATTCCAGATTTCGTGTGATCGATGTCTCACAGTGTTTAATCACAGCAGTTTCTTTACATCAACAGGCTCACGTGATATTGCTTGATACGGCCGCATTTGAAGTGGCGTGTGCGGGAACCGGCACAGATCCAAGCCTCACAAGCGTTGGATTTCCGGGTGTTTTGACTGCGATTGTAGGTGAAAATGAACCAGTAACGGCGCAAACTGGGTGCCTGTTTCTGAGCGCAGATAGCAGTGCCGATACCTTCCGAGAGGCTCTTTCAAGCGCCGTATACTTCAAATCTCAAGGTGTGAATGGTCGTTGCCTGAACAAACCCAGGAGCCAGTTGATAACTCCGCGAGAACAGGAAATACTTGACCTCGTGACCGAAGGCCTTGGCAACAAGGAGATCGCGGCTCGACTCGGGGTGCAAACGCACACCATCAAAAACCACATTAGCCATCTTCTGGAAAAGCTGCATATGCAGGATCGTGTACAGTTAGCCGTTTACAATCACAATCACAGGCACAATTAAAGCCAGCCACATTCGGATGCTCTCAATTGAGCATAGTTGCAAACGGCCTCTAGCAGTTTGTCCCATCGATAGTAAGTCTCTGGGAGTTCAGAGAATGTTACCAATTTCGATCCTAACGACTCAGATTGTGGTGGAAAATCAGAGATGCGCTCTGCCCGGGCAATATAAACTGTTACGACGCGCCGATTGGTTTCCGTTCCTCGATCCTCAGTAAGCAGGTAGCTTCCGAGGAGCGCTAATTCGCTGCTGCTTAATTCTGCGCCTGTCTCTTCATACACTTCGCGAATCACGGTATCAAGCGCACTTTCGCCTGGCTCCGTTCTGCCACCTGGGATGGACCAGCCGCGGCCCGGTATGTTTGCGAGCAGAAGCAATTGATGGTAGCAGACGAATGCCATCGACGCATAAATTGCGTCGTCCCTAAGGCATTCATGCGGGATAAACTGCGCGCGTGTGTTGCCCCAATGTGCTATCGGAAACTCTTGAACTTCAGTCATATCAACTATTCTCGCAGTATATTCCGGTTCCATCAGACCTGGCGGGCGAGCAGGGCGAACGCATCTTAATTGAGTAAGAGGTGTTCGAGGTAGGGTTCATTCCATCCAGCTTTGAGCCTTCTTGTTTTTATCCCTGCCTTTGTTGTTGTATCTCGCCCCAACAAGTTCAGCGCTAGGTGCCTAATGACGG
>CAIXIX010000289.1 GCA_903919615.1 uncultured Chthonomonas sp. | reverse complement strand
GCTTTCAACCGACTCTGCAATATCAACCGATTCGAAGCAAGAAACCGGCGGCAGCAATACTTTCTCCGGATACTATCAGACGAAGACCTTCTTCGGCGGGGTTAACTATCTGTACACGGATGATCGGTTTGCTCCGGCGCTTGGATATGCTCCGGAAGTAAACATGCATGGCCTTTCGACCTATGTGGGCACCTACAGAACTTACAAATTTGGCCCCGTCTCATCCACTTCCGTTAGCGGTACCTATGCCGACCTGCAGCATCTGGATGGAAGCCAGTACCGTCGCAGGCAGTCGATAAGCGGCTCTGCCTCACTGCGAGATCACATTTCGTTTAATGGCTCTATGTACTCAGAGGATTTTGAAGGGCAGCACGATCACCTTGCCTCCGGAAGTCTTGGCTATAGCGCGCTGGACAGCAGTCGCAGCATCTCGCTCAGCTTCAGCAAAGGCAGTCTTGCATTGGTTCACTACAACAATCTCTCGCTAAACGCGTCTTACAGGCACCGAAAGGACCTGTACACAACACTTTCTTACCAGATAAACCAGCACGACACATGGCAAACGCAGCTTATTGGATCTGTAAACTACGACATGCACCACAACCTTTCGGTCTCATCCAGATTGGTCCAGAACAGCAGCGGAACAAACATCTACTTCAGCTTTCGCAGAGCCGGCAACAAAGGAGTGGAGTACTACCTCATTGTTGGCGATCCGAACGCCGTTAAGTTCCAACCAGCCTTTGTGGTGAAGGTCGCTTTGCCGTTTGATATCCGGCTGTAGCGCGATGGTTGTCCTAACGGAAAACGGCAAGACCGAGCTGGTTATGCAGGACGCGTCGAGCTATCAACGCATGTTAGATCGTCTGGAGCAGATGGAGCGCGGCGAAGGATGCCATGCCGAAGAGGAGTTTGCTGAATTCCGCAGCCGACACGCGATACCCAATGGCTGATAGATTCTCTTCCCTAGCCTGTGCCCGCATTACCACTTGCCCTGGAGATAGAATACCGCAACGAATAATGCGAGAACCCCGAGAAGCATCCATTGACATCCATAAGGATCGCTTTCTGGGAGATCGATCGGGGTCGTTTCATGCGCCGTTAACCGTATTCCATGCCAACGTTTGTGTCAGTAAATAACGGGCGTGACTCGCCATTCACTTAGTTTGAGCATGCTGAAAATAAGAGACGGGCGCCGATCGGTGAGTCTCGGGAATGTTGACCAAATGAAGGCTGCGACGCCGAAAGCGCACAGCCCACCAACTGACACCGCAACTAACTCGAGACTGGGCTACTGTCAACCATCAATTAGCGAAATCAGTCTTGCACTTGCAGCATTCATGTCCTCTTGGACGCATTTCTTATGGTCTTTCCATTCGTCGACGCCAGCGGCAAGTATCTCCTCAACGACAGCTACAAGCGGGCACCCCATCGGCGAACGTAATTAAGGCCTCGGCGACGCTAACGCTATAAAGCGTAGTGTTGGCGGACAGGCCATCGTCAAGTGACGGCTTCTCAAACGAGATCACGTAAAGATAACCGCCAGAATCCGCCTCGTATCGGTCTGCATTAGGCACGTTGCGCCATGTAAGTTTTCCACGCCTCGTCGCTTCGAGGAGCAGCTTAAGTAAGTCCAATTGCTTCACCATAGTTTACCACCCGAGCCGATTTCTAATCGACTATGTGTTAATCGAAGGGATGTTGCTGTGAGATTGATCACCCATATACACGCGGAACTCAAAAGTGATGCCAGTCTCAAGAACGGATACAGCGGCTCGCGTCGCGAATATCCGGCGATTATGCTGCTTGCTGATTGAGTTTCAACCATTTTATCGGTTCTCAGCCGGAACTTTTTATCGCGCGAACTGCCAATCAAAGGCGGTTCCAAAAGTCACTTCGTGGCGTTAGGCTGGCTTAAGTGCGTCGACACAGACCTCATTGTAGAACAGCTGGCAAGCCTGGCCATTGATTGTATCTCCGAGAGCAGCACAGCGTGTTTCCAGTGCCTCACAGCCAGAACCCCTCGCAGTAGCGCACATTGAATGGCACAGCGTTTTTATCCTGGCAGGAGAATACAATATGCGATTGACTGTGTTCGTGCAAGCCAGAACACACCAGTTAAAGTCGCTAAAGTCACCGACGTCACCAGGCCATACTATTCGGCACATTGGCATGAGCCGATCGAATGGCGAACCCAGCTTGGGCATACCAGTTCCTGACGGCGGCAGCGGACCTGCAGGATGCGTGGGAAACATTCCTCGACCGTATGCTCCGTTCTCGCAATTAATATGCGAATGGCAAAACGCATTTGTCCGAACGCAGATTATGTAATCGCTTTGATGCCCGGTTCCTAAAGACTCCCGAACATAACCGTATGCACAATCGAAACACGAAGCCGCTGAATGGGGTTGTTGGCGACATTTCTGAAGTTCTTGGCTACCCCACGAATAACCTGGGCCAAAGACAGGTGCCATACCATTGGGGTCAACGAACATATTGGGGTTATTATTCGCATACCCGTACGCTGACTCTCCAGCCATTTCCTGCTCCCATCCTACCTGGCTCAACCACAGCCCAACGCGTCCCATGTAGTTTCTACCGGGAGAGATAGCCTCGGACGGTTGCTGCCGCAGCGTCGCATGCTCTTCCCCGGCAGGCGTGAGGCAGGGCTTTAGGTCTTTGCCATCGTATGATTCACTGCGGTTGCGGGACAACATCTCGTTTTGTTCTCGAATCCGTTGTTGCCGCTCCTCATACTCCCGCTGGATCTGCTCGTTCTGCTGGCGGATGCGATTCTGCTGTTCCTCAAGCTGGCGCGTGAACTCCGCGTTCAACTTGTCGATTCGTGCGCGCTCTTCCTGGAACGGATCGGGATTTTGGCATGTGCTTCGCCGTGATGTAAGCTGCCCAGGCATGCCGGTATAAGGATCGGCATCTGCAAAAGACTGGAATCCTCCTAAACCGTGACTTTGCGGAGTTGGAGGAAAGCCATTATCAGGAATAGTAGGCGCGATCGTTACAGGTATCGAGCTGATGCCATGATGTCTGTTAGGCGGCGGAGTAGGTGCTGCTGGCCTGGGACGCGATACGGGCGTGTAAGGCAGTCGGAAAGCGATTCGAACTGGCTCTGAAACTAAGCCAGCAGGATCCGCCACAGAAATGCTGCCATCCTCACCGTGAACAAACACATTGTACTTGGCCGTGCCGGTTATGCCGCGGGCTGCCGCAGCACGAAACACCTCTCGTTTTGCATAGCTTGGGATACCGGTAAGAAAACCTGGCCGCTTATCCCAGGTAGGTTCGTTGTGCTCGACAGTTACAAGGTCGTGTTCTGGATCATAGGACTCGCTGGTAACACCGAAGCTTATTCTGGCGCAATCGTCTACGACCCGTCGGATTGCGTCGCTATTTGCAATTCCGTGCCGGATCACACTGCGAACAAACCCCTTTGCAGGTTCAAACGCTTCCGGCAATCCAGTCTCGATTACCTTAAGGGCTGCCTTTATCGTTTCGCTCCACTCATCAGGAAACCGTTCCATTTCAATCAGCGTTCCGGCAAGCGCGTTTATTACGCCAGCAAGCACGCGCTTACCCTTCATGGGTCGCTTATTCGCAACGTTGTCGGCAAAATTCACGATTGTTTGCGCCTGGTCTGATGCGATCACAGACATGTCGAATCCGCGCCGCGCAAGGAGATCGTTCACGCATAGATCCATAACGAAAGACTGGATGTGATAAAACTGGGTCGCCTTAGACAGATCCGATAGATCTTTCGGATGCCTGAAGTCTTCCTTTTGCTCCACCATCTCCACCCAGATGTGACCCAATTCGTGAGCAATGAACGTCTCGTGAGCGTCAGAGGCGTCGAAATGAAAACAGTGCGTCTCGCCTTGGGCTGGCGAAATCACCTGATGCATCCCCTTCGCAGCCATGTGAGGATGCATGTCCGGCAAAGTATCAAAGAACAGTATCGGCCTGGATGTAACCGTATCGGTCTCGATGTAAAGCTCATACAGCCGTTCAGACATCTCCGGAAAAGAGATCACGGGAAGTAGATCGCTGATATGAGCAGCACGACCGCCCGAGCGTACCCTGGCCGCACCAGCCTGCGATACTGCGGGCAAGAAGTCTACAACTTCATATCGAATCCCATGGGCACTGACCTTGCTGGTTCCGATCGCCGGCAAACCCTTGCGCTGCGCGACTTCAGCGCGGTAATCAAGATCCAGCATTCGCGAATCTTCCATCGCTGCGGAGAGCCCTGCTGCCGCACGGCGGCTGGCTTCGACCGTTTCGCACATCTGGGACCATCTTGAAAAACCGTACTGGGATGCGATTACATCTTGCGCGTGGTGCAGTCGAACGGATGATGCAATCTCTGAGATGCCTTGAACGCGGAACTCTGGAAAGTGCCCACAAACTTGTGAAAG
>CAIXIX010000288.1 GCA_903919615.1 uncultured Chthonomonas sp. | reverse complement strand
CGCCTACCGGACACAGCCCGATTATCTCTAGCGCTATGAAACAAGATAAGGCAGGGAGAGGGACCACCGCGCGCGCCTTGCGGATGCGTGCCTCAATATGCATCAAGCGCACTTTGGTTCTGGCTATGCCAGGTTAGGAATTTCGCATATTGCTCACTAACTAACTGTGCAGTTGTAGATTGGCTGCGAGCATCGCTCAGATTACCCACCAATTCAGCATGCACGGTCTCAGCAAGCAGCGACCCTACCGGTGCTTGATTATCCGGGCCGCGAGTTCGTTGCGCATATCGGGAGCAGGATATCCATATGAAGTTCCACTGTGACTTTGAGTGTTGGAATTTGCGGAGGTACACGCTCGCGATTGGAGTCGTTTTCTGCCTCGCTGCCACGAATCAGCGTGCCCATGCCGATGACTGGGGCGCCTATGCCATCGTGCCCTCCAGCGCGCCGGGGATGACCCTGGAGGTTGTTGGAAGCGCGAAAACTGACGGCGCCATTGTCTCAATCGGCCGCGCGGCAAACACTCCGAATCAAAAGTGGACCATTGAGCCGAAAGGCAATGACCTCTACGCCATCCATCCGTCGTACAGCAACAAGCTGTTGCTTGCAGCAGCAAAGGGCGGGACAGAGAACGGCACGCAGATTGTTCTTGAAGAGGATAGGGGGGAGCCGTGGCAGCTCTGGAATCTGAAGAAGAATGAGAATGGCAGCTACTGCGTGATCCCGAAACACGCACCTATGCAGGGTCTGGACGATTTCGGAGGGCACCGCGAGCCCGGCTCCAAGCAGGATCTCTGGGCCAACTCTCCTGGCGACGCCCATCTTATGTGGTTTTTTCGGCCACTGGCAGGCACGGTCTCGACCGGTGTGGTGGAGAAGGGCACCGATTATGTGGCGCCGGAAATCAAACCTTCTGCCATTCTCGAAGGGCAGGTCAAAGTACTGACCTTCAACCAGAGCCATATCTATCCTGGTACCGTACGCCAGGTTGCCGTCTTTGTTCCTGCGCAGTACGATGGGAGCAAACCCGCCTGCGTCTATGTGAAAACCGATGGTTACAACCCGTACGAGAAGCAGCTTCTCGAGCGGATGATTGCAACCAAGGAGGTCCCGGTAATGATCGGGATCTTCATCACTCCCGGCGATACGCCGGCAAATGTCAAAGACACAATGGGTCGCCGCAACCGGGATCTCGAATACGACGGCATGGGAAACCTGAACGTTCGATTCTTGACCGAGGAGATCTTCCCGTTTGTTACCCGTGAGTTTGGTGTCAAGCTGTCGACCAGCGGCAACGACCGCTGTATTTCCGGCGGCAGCAGCGGCGCCATTGCTGCATTTAATGCGGCATGGGAAAGGCCGGATGCCTTCAGCCGCGTCTATGCGAACAGTGGCAGCTTCGTGGCATTTCGCGGCGGACACGAGTTTCCGACCCTTGTCCGTAAGTTCGAACCGAAACCGATCAGAGCCTATCTAACCACCGGGACGGGAGATATGGAGAATGCAGCGGGCGACTGGTTTCTGCTCGATCAGGAGATGGACAAGGCGCTTAAGTTCTCTGGGTACGACTACTTCTTCCGCATCATCAATGGCGGCCACGTTGCGGGCTATTACGATTACTATCAGGAGGCGATGGCCTACATCTGGAAAGGCTGGCCGGCGCCGGTTAAACCCGGAACGGGAGCGCCTCGCGTGCGGGACGTGATCCTGCCAGATCAGCCATGGAAGACATTAGATTGGCGCGCTGCTTCAACAGTCGCCGGGCCTAATACTATAGGCGGAGCAGCGGTTAATGCGGATGGCGAGGTGTTCTTCATCGATTACACTGCCAACAAGATCCTGCGTATCGATGCGAGCGAAGTGGTTCATGAGTTTGTTGCCGATGCGGGCCATGCCTCGTGCCTAACTGCTGGCCCGAAGGGCGAACTGTACGCCGTATCGGAACAGACCGGCAAAGTTCTTCGATACGATGCATCGGGCAAAGCTTTTCCGATCGCGGACTCCATCCGTGGCGAGTACATCGTCGCGATGCCGAATGGATCGCTCTATGTTACGGCCAACCACGCCACTGCCCTGAATTCCACTCTGTCTCCAGCGGAAGGTGGAGAAGTGTGGCTCATCAAGGATGGGAAGAAGACGCGCGTCGCAAATGGGCTCAAACATGCCGCCGGGCTGGCGTATCGGCCGGATCAGTGGCTGCTCAATGTGGCGGAACGCAGATCGAAGTGGGCGACCAGCTATCAGATTGAGCCAGATGGGACACTGACAAACGGCGAGCGCTACTTCTGGCTGCATGTTCCGGATTGGCAGGACGATGCCGACACGCATCAGGTTTGCTACGCGAAAGAGGGGCAGATCCTGTTCGCCACTTCGTTTGGCGTCCAGATCTGCGCGGACGATGGTCCCACCCAGGTAATCCTGCCCTTGCCAACTCAGACGACGCCTGCGAGTATCTGCCTCGCTGGCAAGGAGATGGACACGCTTTACGCATTCTCCGGCAACACGATCTGGAAGAGAAAGGTGAAGATCCACGGCATTGGGGCGTTCACGCCGTGGATGCGAGCAAATGGGAGCCCGCTGTAAGGCAGAAGAAGGTATTCGAGGTCTTTGAGGTCAGTTAGGACTTTGAAGAAATTAAAGTCGTTGAGGTCCTTGAAGTCTTCAAGTTCGCAGAGCTCAATGGCCCATCTAACCACGCAGCGAAGTTACCACTTCAATCGGGTGTGCTAATTGCCCCTCTCCCGATAACCCTAATCATGATTCATATCTTTTGTGATGATGGTGGCACTCCAGACTCGCCCAGTTTCGCAGGTTTTACGTGTGATTTGTTATCGGCGTGCGTGCTGGACCCTCACCCCACCTACCCTTTCCGCTTGGGTCCCTCCTCCACGCCCTAGTTGCTTCGCAACGCGCGGAGACCACCCTCGGGCGCGGTAGGGAACCCTCTTCTCCGCTCGCAAGCTCGCTACACATGACTCATATCTCTGGAGACCACTTGCAGGCACAAAGCGATGCGGAATAGATCTTATCCCCCTCCCCGACCCCTCCCACATTTGCTCG
>CAIXIX010000287.1 GCA_903919615.1 uncultured Chthonomonas sp. | reverse complement strand
CTAACACAAAGCATACTCGCACCTCAGTACACGACCAGATCGCATGTTGCTAACGGGCGAGCGACTTCAATTTCAACAATTGTTGTTGGGAGGAAGTCGCTTGCCTGGACGTCGTTACCCCGAGTTATTGAGGAGATACCGTTGAGGTCCTTGCGTTAAAATCGGTTATAGATATATTGCATTTTTCCTATATTTAGACTATCCTCTATTCGGGGGAGACTGGTCTGATTACGCCATTTTGTGGTTAAAATCCCACACCTCAGCGCGGATATTGAGCGTCCATACCAGCCCGCAACGCGGCAACGTTGAGGACACCAGGCGGCACCGCCGTTGCACGATAGGTGAAATAGGAATCCTTAAAGGTCATCAGCATGACTCTGCCGGCCGAGGGAGTCATCTCTGTTACGACGGGGCTCATCCCCCACGCCGCAACCCAATTGCCTGTTGAAGTCTTTTGGACGCTACCGCAGCATCCCGAGCTCGAAATATCCGGGTCAACTATTTGCTCCACGAGCGTTGCTGTTCGTGCCGTCGTATCTATCCTATAACGTGCCGCACGCGGCGCGCGCCCCTTATCCGTACCGTTGTCATGAAGCGTGATCGTTCCATCGGACAGAATTCGCGCATCGTGCTGTCCGCCAAAATTGCCATATGTATCTGCAATAAATGTAAGGCTATCTGCAGTTGGCACGCCACCCAGTTTCCAGACGATATTGCCCGTCGCTTTGTCGATGCGAATTATGGCATCGAGGTGGCGAAGGGAGACCACGAAACCGTTTCCGTCCGGCTCAACAGAGTTCATATGGAATGGGTCTGTGGGATGTGTGCCGGCGACAAATTGGCTCAGCCAGACAGCATCCGTTTGTGCGAACGGAATGTGATCCATCGCCGACCATCGCCACACCAGCGCTCCGCTCGGGGTGATCTCTTCAATCACGTTGTCGATAACGGAGTCTATTTTGTTGCCGCCGTATGCGGACATATCTACCGGGCCGCGCGCCAGGTCGCATATGATGATGTAATCTCCATTCGCAAGACGCTGTAGCTCATGGGTATTGGATGCCTCGCCATTTGGCGATGCGATGGGAGTAGTACGAACCAGGGTCCCGTTTAGCTGATGCTCTTCGATTCCATTTGCGAAGACAGTCCAGGCGATATCGCCGTTCGGCAGGAAGAGGGCATTGAATGGTTGCGTTGCGCTCTTACACCACCACACTGGTGCGCCGTTGCTATCGGCCAGTATGAAGTAGTTTTTGTTCGAACCTGCCTCAGTCGGAATATCTGGTTCGAAGGCATAAAACGCAGATTGTGGAGTTCCCTGCCGATCAACGGTCCATCTTGGGAAGTCGTCCGGCAGGCAGCGTACATAATAGGTTGTCACGGAACTGGAGTTCCGCACGACAAAGGAAAAGCTCTGCCCTGGTGCAAGGGTGACCTTAGTATTAAATGTGGATGTCTGTGATGGTTTGCCATCGACAGCCACCCGGGTTCCTTCGGGCGCGATTACCGACACTACCAGCGGAGATCCTGAAGGGCTTGAAACGGCGTAATCGGTTACTGCAGGATCGAACGCGGGAAACATAGTGGTGGATGTTGTGATAGAAAGCGAACTAGGAGGTGGCGTTACGACGGTAGTGTGCGACCCTGTTGAGCTTGAGCCACATGAGGACAATTGTGCAAGAGCTATTGACACGAAGGTTAAACAGATGAGCTGCCTCAGCAGCCATGAATCTGTTCCCTGTAAATGTGGACGAGCGCACTTCTTTTGCGTTGGCTGCAACGGAAGAACCTCCTTTGGCTTCGGCGTATATTATTATCTCAGTTAATGTTCCTTAGTCTAAATGCGCATGCCAACGGGCATATAGTTCCGCCAAAAATAGCATTTTTTGTAATTCTGCTAGCCAATGTCAGTGCTACGGCAGCATTTTCACATGTTTTGCCGGGCCAGAGATTGCGACTTTGCAGTCCCGGCCCGGCTCTGTGTGACACATTGACTTCAAGCTGACTGCATCAACTACCGATGCCCACCGCCGCCGCCGCCACTGCCATGGCCGCCGCCTGAACTGTGCCCACCGCCAGAATATCCGCCGCCTGAACTGTGCCCACTACCAGAATATCCGCCGCCTGAACTGTGCCCACTACCAGAATATCCGCCGCCACCGTAGCCTCGGCCACCACCGCTATAGGTGCGTCCGCTGCTATAACCACTGCTTCCGGCAGACCTGCCGCCAAATCCATCAAAGCCGCGTGTCGTGCCAGAATTGAAGTTTAAGCTGCGATACCCGCTGCCTCCTAATCCTGAGTAGTTTAGCGAACTGCGGGCCCTGCTGGCCGCCTCAGAAGCGCCCATGCCCGCGCCGTTCTGGAAGCCACCTCGTAAAGACGTAAGGGACCGCTGTACACTCAAACTGTGAAGCACGTCCGAAGGCAACGCCCCCTGATAGGTGCCTCGACCCAGTGCACTCGATAAGGGCTGGGATGACGCAAACGATCTGGTTGCAGTTCGACTGGCTGCTGTGGGAGTAATATTGGCCGGGCCGGAAGTCATCATGCCGTTGCTGTTCACACCTAGTGTGCGTCCGGAGCCGAACAGAGTCGATCCATTATGAGCCGCCTTGTACGCGCCGTTGCCACCAAACCCATCGTGGCTGACCACGGTTGTACCATTTACGGCATTTCTCGGGTTAAATCCGCCGCCGCCGTTACCCGCCAGGCCGAATCCCACATGGTTACCGTTCCTGCCTTCAAATCCAGGCCCACCCCGATACCCGAAACCGCCAGGATTGCGAAATCCGTTGCACCAGCCATTGTCCCAGCGACGCCCTTCGCAAAACCCGCCGCCAAATGGCGCGTAACAGCCGCACCAACCGATGGAGAAGTCAAGTCCCCAATTTGCTCCCCACAGCCCGAGGCCGCAGAAAGCAGGGTACACGACCTCACAGGGGTTGAGTGGAGCCCAGCTTATCTCGCCACCTGTATCGGCAAAACTCACCACCCCGGGCGACCAGTACTGGCTGTATGGGCCGGGGCACCAGTTCCATCCGTTTGCAGATTGAAACCACGTGCCGTAGTGATAGGGCGCCCAGCCCCAGGGTTCATTCGAGACCCATGTCCACCCAAATGCATCGTCCCACACCCACCGTCCATCCGAATAAGGACGCCAACCCGTTGGTTGATTTTTAGGTGACCAAGACCACCCATTTGTAGGATCCTGATGCCAGTTGCCATAGGCATCGAGGTCTCCCGCAACAAGGCCCACATTGGATGGCACGTGCTGCTTGCTATTTGTGCCGCCGGACAATATTTCGTTTCGCTCTCCATTCCATCGGTCCCATGGATCCGGTGATGGTGTCGGACGCATCATATAAACAGACTCACTGGAGGCTAGATACAGATAGCGTCCCTCCGGCACATCGAGCTTGCCCTGGGCGCCTTCGATTTTCGCACTGCCTGTCTGAACTGCGATCTCAGATCCACCATCCACCCCAAAACGCACCTGCGTTAGCCCCGCAAACTTGACGGAAACGGTAGGAGTATCGACCTGGTAGACCGAATCCTGGTGACGGGAATGAAGGGTCGCCAACCCCTGTTTCATGTCAATCTGCGTGAATTCACCCTTGCTGTCGCTAAACAGCGTTTTCAAAGACACCAAGGCTCCGTTGCCCAACCGCAATTCACTTCCGTCGTCAAATTGAAGGTCCGCGCGTCCGCCATTCTGGACAAAAACCTCCGTCCCCTGGTGAAGTGGCATATTCACCGTTGCCTGTGACCAGTTGCCAGTATCCCCATCTCTCCATGTCACTTTGCCCGTGACATAGGCGAATCTTGCCATGCGTACGGGGCCTTCAGACTTCAGGTCTCCCTTGTCTGCGGCGCGAATGGCGTTAGTTTCGGTAACTGAATATCCTGTATCTGCCGCACTCGCATCCGTTGAAGATATCTCCGAATTTCGGTATCCGCTTGCGCCGACAGTCTGTGCGTTCGTCGGCTTCGGTAGTAAAACAAGAGCCCCCATTAGCCCCATGAATAGTTGAACCTTCGGATCAAACCCTTTTAGTTGTAGGCCCATTTCTCGACCTCCCAATGCCTGTTTACTTACAGCAGTGCGCTCACGTATAACAGGCGCATCAATCATTTGATACATCCACCCGCTAACACAGAAATTGGCGTATTCAGGTTCTAATAAAGTTCCACAGGTAGCGCTGTCGTTTTATGGAATGAGCAGAATGCTAACTGGCAGGGATTTACGCCTCTATCGTTGTACTTACTCGCAAGAACTGATGGCTAACAGCAAAGATATCCGGTTTCTAAGGAGACAGAGTCGTGACTAATCCTACTGCATCGATACAATTGATCGTTTTTGGGGAGCGAAACCAGACAGATCTCCCCGGCGTGCTTTCCGAAGTCGCCACAGCGGGCTTCCCGGCATTTGAAGCGGGTAATCTGTACGCCAGCTTCGGCGAGAGCACGGTGCGGGAGCTGTTGGCTAAAAACAGTTTGGCGGTCTCTGGAGCGCACTTTGGATATGGAGACTTTGCGGATAACGCAAAATTCGAAGCACACCTTGCCTACTGCGTGAAGGCGGGCATCACCAACCTGATGTGCTCCGGCGTTGCCGATAGCAAAACCGTTGAGGGATACAAGGCGAGTGCAAAACGGTTCAACGAGATTGGCAAGCAGTCGAAGGATGCCGGTCTGGCGTTCAACTATCACAACCATGCCTGGGAGTTCGATGACCTGGGCGGCATAAACGGCATGCAGATCCTTGCCACGGAGACCGACCCAGAGCTGGTTAAGTTCAATATTGATGTATTCTGGGTTTGGTATGGAAATCACGACCCCGCAAAGTTTATCGCAGATCATGCCAATCGCGCCGGATATTTCCATTTTAAAGATGGCAAGCGCCGTATCGACGAAAACGGCAAGACCCGCCCGCACTTTCTGGAACTCGGTACCGGTGACGTGGACCTCAAAGTCGCATACGCGGCAGCGGTAGCCGCTGGTGCCACCTGGATCACTGCAGAGCAGGACAGCACCGCGCTCACCGCGCTCGAAAGCGCAACGATTTCAAGAGCCTTCATTAAGAATGAGCTTGGGATTTAGCATCTGGCAGGCGAAATCGAGCTAATATCGCACGGAATCAGCGATCGGTGCGCGCGAATCACGGGAGGCTTAGGGCTTATCTTGTTTCACATGTCAGTGAGAAGGTAGGTTAACAACCGGAAGGCGACGGAAGTCCCTCTACATGCGCGACTTAGCCTGTACGTATGTGACGCGGACTGCGCCTCTTTCCGCTTGCCTCCCGTGTTCTCTACCCGTGTTCTCTGCCGCGCCCGAGGAACGAGGGTCCGAGCGGAAAGAGGCCACAGCGCAGCAAGGAATCAAGAGGGAAAGAGGCACGTTCGGGCGCGGCAGAGAACACGGAGAGGGATTTAGGGTGAGGCGCAGATACTGGTAAGCGTTGGTTCGGACTACTCCAGGTTAGGGTGTTAGCCCGTGGTATCCCAGGGCGCCCCAAAGTGGACGACGTCCACTATGTCCATATGGTCCACCTCGTCCACTGTAACCCACGCAGAGATACTCGCCAATGGTGTGCTTGCTCTTCACTTCGCCAGCAGTCTGCGCATGGCCTTCAGCTCCTTCTCACGCTTTGGAGTGTCTTTGGGATAAGCCATCTTGAGTTCGCTGAGCGTTTCGAGGACGATTTGAGAAACAATCAATCGAGCATTCTTCTTATCATCGGCAGGAACGACATACCAGGGAGAGTTATGCGTGCTTGTCGCATTTAGACAAGCTTCATAGGCATCGACATACCGATCCCAGTATTTCCTTTCATGCATGTCCTCGAGATTAAATTTCCAGTTTTTGTCCGGCTCATCAATACGATCGAGGAATCGACTGCGCTGCTCCTCTTTCGATAGGTGGAGGAAAAACTTTATAATGCGGGTGCCGTTTCGGTGCAGATGCTCCTCCATTTCAGTGATTGAACGATACCTGTCCTTCCACGTTTTTTTCTCGTCAGGTATCTCGGCCGGAAGGCCCTCGCCGCGCAGGATTTCCGGATGTACGCGCACGACGAGAACCTCCTCGTAGTACGAACGATTGAAGATGCCGAT
>CAIXIX010000286.1 GCA_903919615.1 uncultured Chthonomonas sp. | reverse complement strand
CTTTCACAAGTTTGTGGGCACTTTCCAGAGTTCCGCGTTCAAGGCATCTCAGAGATTGCATCATCCGTTCGACTGCACCACGCGCAAGATGTAATCGCATCCCAGTACGGTTTTTCAAGATGGTCCCAGATGTGCGAAACGCTCGAAACCGCGTTGTGCCTGCTCACTCGCCCATCGTTGTCTTGGTTTTAATCTCTTGATTTTTGTTTCCGGTGGATGTCCTCAAAAGTACATCCGCATCGTCTTTGTGGTTTTGGGATACTAACCTGAGTAGCTCAGCCTTGGCGGTGCCACGTAACGTGTTGGCGCGCAGCAGCGTCGTCGACTGGATACGTTGCTCCGAGCGTTCATGTAGAACGGGCAGCAACCGCGCGGCAGCGGACGCAATCTCCGTGCCTGAATAAAGCACCTCAGCCCCGAGCACCGCCCGTATGCATGATCCGTCACCAATTGAATCTAGAGCACGTAAAAGAACGATCGCCGCTGTATCGTCAACTCGACTCAACGCATCACATATGTTTAACAGAGATCTCGATGAAACCGTCCCTAAGTCTTCTGGAACGAGGCGCTCAACGATGTTCCCTAGCGCGACCAGAGCTGTATCATGTGCGGCAGGGTATCGGAGCGCCATCGCGACGATTCCGGCACTCTCCGCAGTACCTACAGCGCCAAGCAGTCTTATAGCGGGCAAAAGCCGAACACATCGCCTTTCTCTAACGCGATCTGAATATGGCACAATTGATGTTATGCCCTTCAGTACTGTCACAATTCCGCAGATGAAAAGTCCGATAATTGCCAGGTCCATGCCCTTCCCATCTGCCGCAATTGCCATAGCTACGAGCAGTACGGCTAAAACTGCGGCCGTAATCAGCCCGATTGTCCCACACGACAGTGACCGGATCGATATGGGGCCCAACGTTGCGATTCGATTTGAAACAAAATGGTGCAGGGCAACTAAGACCGCATTATGCTGTGCCTCGTCTAGAGTGGAATGCTCGATGATCCAGATAACGAGAAGGAACATATCCTCGCTACACTCGCAACGAACGTCAAATGGATACGTGATATTTAGTAGAGGGTTTAATCTGCCGCATTTGTCGGCAAGTAGCTGTTCGGCAGCTACCCTATATGGATTTTCTGTATTGATATTGTTGCAAATACGGCGGATCTTGCAGGTTGGGTATACATCGGTAGGCATCGATCCCCCCAGTCTGGTGTACCAAGCTGACTCCGTGACACATCTCGGTCGTAGCGTCGCAAGAGACTGCTAATCTTCATGATGATAGCTTCCTGTTGAACCACGTCTTGTGGAATTCTAACGCAGGGTAAAGAGATGCGCGGTAACGAGGAAGCGCGATATGACACGAGCGATCGCTGATCCTGTGATGCAAGCATCTGTCTTCAAGGGGTCCCGCCTCCTCTGTATATAAACGGACTTGGCACTATAACGCATCCATGTCCGTTCCACTGCGACCCGGCAAGCTGTTTATTGCACGCGCAATCCAACATCTCTCCAACAAATGCCTTGCACGTATACACACCATTTCGCATCAACTTATTGAACCATGAAGAAGTCGATCCCTCTTTCATGCAGCCACAAAGGGCCCTTTCAAATTGCGGCGATACATGGAGCTCAGTGCATTTGACGGAATGGTATTTGTCGGTCGTGCCGTGTCCTGGATACTGTACATAGTCCGATTCGTTGCCCTGAACCCACCTTAAACCTATAAAAGATAAGCTTGGGTGGGCGCCAGCAGCACCGCAGTACCCAGTCGAGATAAACGTATGCCCGCCACCAACGAATTGAAACGGATCCGGAATAGTGATATTAATAGGGTACCGGCCAAGGGCGCCAATAACGATCTGATTTTCCCTGCATATCCAAACCCTAAGTCCGGCTGGATCCGCAAGGCGCACTGGGTTATTTGCAGCAATCCGGAATAGGTTCCAATCCCAGCCGTCAAACCCAATCGGATCCCTGCTATCCCACCTCCCCTTAACCGCATCCAGCCAACGTTCACGGATGTAGTACAGGCTAACGAATTCGAGGTAGTACCCGAGCAGCCCCACATACCGGAACGGATTTATGGTTGAGCCAGAGGTGAGCAGTTCCACGCCGAAGGCGGTGTAGATATAAGTGTCTGTAATTGCTCCTGCAGCGCTTACCAGATTTCGCACCG
>CAIXIX010000285.1 GCA_903919615.1 uncultured Chthonomonas sp. | reverse complement strand
GGGCCAGTGATGACCCCGCCTACTCGATGAGTAGGGACCTCTCCCTCATCCGCTCGTGCCTCGCAGGGAGCTTATCTTGTTTCATAGCGCTAGAGATAATCGGGCGGTGTCCGGTAGGCGGTGCATTGGCCCCTCTCCCTGCGAGCTTGCGAGCGGAGAAGGGAGAGGTGGGGTGAGGGTCCAGCACGCACGCCGTGACCAATTCGTGCGTATCACCTACCGCTTGTTGGCTCGTCGTGCGCAAACTTCACCTATGAATCAAGATATGGCAGGGAGAGGGACCACTGCGCGCGCCTCCGGACATAGGCCGAGATATGATACATGCGTAGGGGCTGGGAGGGGGGATCTCACCAGTCGCTTTAGCTCCTTCGAGATGACGGTTTGGGAGGCTGTCGTCGAAATAACGTGGGGTGGGGGCGCTTCATTGTCCAATGGAGCGGTTTGCAACTGTAAGCTCCCTGTCGCAGCAAGCAGCGACCCAGGTACCCTCACCCGCGCGAAGAATTAGCGGAGGAGGGCGTAGGGCTAACCACAAACCTAACACCGGGCATTCATCCTGCAGGCGCCCTATTACCTACTTACCCACTCTCTTGTGCTCCAGCAGCCATGTAAACAGCTCGGGATTATTGTAGGTTGCGGTCCAGGAATCGTGATCAGCGTCGGGATAGATCGTGAACTTAACATCGTTTCCAACTGCTTTCAGAGCGTCGACCATATCTTGATCCTCTTTTATCGGAACGGTCCCGTCCTTTGCGCCATGGAAAACCCATACCGGCATGGTCCGCAGTCTGCGAGCCATTCGGCGCGGTGTGCCGCCGCCGCAGATCGGCGCGATGGCTGCGAATCGCTGGGGCGAATCTGCTGCCAGCGCCCAGGTGCCATAGCCACCCATGCTAAGCCCAGTCAGATAGACGCGATCCAGATCTACAGTATAGTGGGCCTCCACTTCATCTAGCAGACCATTAAGCGCCTCTGGGTCCCATCCAGTTCTGGCATCGGGGCACTGCGGTGAGACGATGATGAAAGGGAACTTCTTGCCCTGTGAAACCAGCATCGGCGGGCCGTGAGTCTTCACCTTATCCAGGTTGTCCCCCGATTCGCCAGAACCATGCAGGAAGAGTATCAGGGGCCATTTCTTCTGAGGGTCCTTACCATAATCCTCGGGCGCGTACAGGAGGTACTTCAGCGAGATCGTCTTTACGATCTGCTTCTTGAACTCAAGCGACTTCTGCGGGTCGGTTGTTTGAGGTGCAGAACTCGTCGCAGTCTGCCCTATCGCCGATACCGCTAGAGACAAGAAAACTGCGGCAGATGCGATTGCTGTTCGGCGCGTATTCATATTGGCTCCTTGTTGATGCGTTTAAATTGAAGCGTCCTGCTATTTGCAGGTCAATTCATGGTACTGAATGGCCATTGCGCGAGCGTTCCGGTGATACATTCTAATTATGAGTGCGAGTTGCCTTTCACAAACAACTTCATTTCTTTGCGTCTTTGCGTGCTCGTAATGAACACATCGTCGCACGAACGCATGTTTCGATTGTGCGAAGCGCGGTCGCAGCAAGCAGCGACCCTACCACCTGATTAGCTCGTGCGCACGGCCAAAACGATGCCGAGATTGACGCATATCCGCGGAACCGACCGCACTATATTTGCGTATTGGAAGTCGTTGCTATTCAAACGCTCCATTCGCATGACACAGGTCGGATAACATCTTGAAGTTTACTGGTTTTCAATCTCTTCATTGGATTGTATGGAATATCCTACTGGCGGCTATTCCGGTTCTGATCGCATACCCGCTCGCTTTTGCGATCGAACGCCTTAGCCTTGGGAAAAAGCGTAAAGTGCCGTTAATCCTGTGGCTGTTGCCGACTCTCGTATGGCTGGCCTTCTTGCCAAATGCCTGCTATCTGTTCACAGAGTGGCGCCATTTCCTGTTGGATCCGGACTACAGGCTGCAGCGCAGCACAAATAGCGACGACGCGTTCGCAGTGCTTTCGATGGCCAGGCAGAGTATCGTTTTCATCATCTACTCTGCCGCAGGCGCCTTCAGCTTCGGGCTCTCCATCCGTCCCATGGCTGCGCTTGTGAAAAGGTGGAACATCGTTTCAGTGGCATGCGCTTCGATCTTCTACCTGCTTGTCTCGATGGGTGTTTACCTGGGCCTCGTAGTTCGACTGAACTCCTGGGACCTGGCGACCCACCCCCATTATGTGCTGCATACCATCAAGCACGCCGTCACGACTCCCAATCTCGTGATCACGATTACAGTATTCGCATTTTGTCTCTGGGTACTCTATACCATCCTGGATATCTGGTTCGACGGGCTCATCTTGAGGTGGAAAGCGTTGACGAAAAGCCGACGCTAGTCTCCAATGCACACCACCTCTTTCAGGCTGCGATTAAACAGCTTGCCGTTGCTGAAGCTCAGCGAGTTGAGGCTCCATGTTTCGCCGGAGGGCCCGAGATCATTCACGCCGAGCAGCGCCTTCTCATCCAGATTCTTTGCCCTGCCATCAATAACATAGGTAATTCCCAGCATGGTGCTGATGTAGATTTTGCCGTTTATGGCGATAGGGCTGCCGAAGAACGCCGGAATCGTCCATCCATCGGTTCGGGATCTATCTTCGGCCGCGACATCTCTTCCCTTGTAGTCCAGCGGTTTGGTTCTTAACGGCTCGTCATAAATGTAATGCTCCGGCTTGCCTGCCTCTCGCACAACACTCACAGGAACCTCCAGAAACTCCACCTTGCCAGTTTCAATACTCACTCTGCCGACACAATGAGACGGACCGCTGAGCCCCGGAGGCGCATAGCCGTTGCGGCGATGGCCAGTTGAGGTGAGGAAATAATGGTAGCCGTAGGCAACGATATTGGACGCCCAGTTGGGGAAGACATGGATCACTTCACCCGGCTTAAGCTGCACGGCTGGCGAGAAATCGTGCATGTCCCGAATGTTGACATTAAGGTGCGTTGTGTACGCTCCCTTGTTAGGGTCCCACTGTCGATAGTCTACATTCTTATAGAGTGGCTGAGTCTTGAGCAGCTTGCCGGTGCTGCTATCGAATACGAGATGAGACTCTTCCGGCGCATGCCGGAACCAGCAGGTGTACAGTGGGTTCCAGCTCATCGTGTAGAGAGCGTTGAAGGTTGTGCCATCAACAGGACCGCCCGGAAGATCTTCCGGAACCCACCGCCAGATGGTTTTGCCTTCGCTGCCGGGCTCCAGGCTGGTCATGCTAATACCAATGGGCCGTTCGGGCACACCGTGCGGACCGCCGCGACCGCTAACAATCCCAGTTCTGCCATCAGCGAGTTTGCCGATTACCGAAGTGCAGTAGTAGGTGGTGCCGTCCTCCGCGATCCACTTCGTTTTGCCTGTCGCCTTATCGATCCCTCGGAGAAAGTGCCAGAAGGCGCGATCGGCCCGGTACCCTGGCTCCGAAGCTGCCAGCGGCTCCAGGCTGACGATGGTATCGCCATTGAGAATGGGCTCGTGCTGTTTGTTGAAGGGTTCGCCGGGCGCCAGAAATTTTCGTCTCCACACCTCGTGACCCGCAAAATCCCAACATCCCATCTCGCCGCTGCAGTTAAAGAACCATACGTGCTTGCCATCGGTAACCGGGGTCCATGAGGTTGAGTCGCTGTAGGCATACATAAGAGGGCTTGCGTTTTCGCCAACGAGCTTCACCGACCAGAGGATCTTGCCCGTTTTTGCGTCCAGACAGTGCCCAAGAATCGTGGCGCTGAATTTTGGATCGCCATCTTTATACTCTTCGAATGTAGTCAGGAAGACACGATCTCCCCATACGGTAATACCGCCCTGGCCGCCATTTGGCAGCGTAGTGCGCCATTTAATATGCTGATTTAGGGCCGCGCTCCACTTTGACGGTGCGACTCCACGATCGAACCGCCAGGTTCCGTTCGGCCCGCCGGCTTGCGGCCAGTTATCTGCAAGAACTCCGGACTGAACAACCAGGCTGGCCGCTAGCGCAGCCGCTGTGAATATGGAGCTAAATCTCAACGACGAATACCCTCCCGAGTTGTGATCGAAATGCAGAATTATAGAAGCAGGCAGATGGATAGAAAACGGTGTTGGAGCTACAGGTCCGTATGCTGCGATCCGAACTTCCAGTTTATCAGAGTACCCGCAAGGATCGCCACAAACAGCACCCATGCGATGGCAGAGGCATAACCGATTTGAAACTGCTCAAAGGCGCGCGTGTAGATGTAGTAGGAGAGCGTGGTTGTGGTTCCGGCAGGTCCACCGTTCACGGTCATTACCCTTGCCTGTTCAAAGCCGCCCTGCAGGCCGCCGATGACACTCATAATCACGATAAAGAAGGTAGTTGGAGCAAGCTGCGGCCAGGTAACGTGCCGGAAAGTTGCCCATTTGCCGGCGCCATCGAGTGCGCTCGCCTCGTAGAGTTCCTGCGGTATGTTGCTGAGCCCTGCCAGATACAGCAGCATATTCCCGCCGCCAATACCCGTCCATATTCCCATCAACAGGATCGCGTCTCTGGCGCCAATACCCCACTGTCTCGCCTGAAAGCCAACATGCTCTACCGGAAGGCCTGCGAGGTTGCGGGTTGAAGAAAGCCAATCCGGCCCATGCCCGGGCAGATGCAGCGTGTGCAGCGTATGGTTGATAAGGAAGTTTAGTGGCCCGTATTCAGGATTGTAGAGCGCCTTCCAGAGAATGAACAGGGCGACTCCGGACGTAAAGCTTGGCAGATAGAATAGCGTGCGGTAGATTACCATGCCGCGCAGTTTCTGGTTCAATAGCAGGGCGATAGCAAGCGAACCGGCGATGCCAACGGGTATGCCAATCATCAGATAGAGGGTATTGATGGCGTATAGCCAGAACTCCTCTGCGCCAAACAGCTCCCTAAAGTTGCCAAACCCAATCCACTGGAACGGAACGGTGCGCTGCAGGCGCCAGTTTGAGAAGCTGACTACGAGCGAGAACAGCACCGGGCCGGCCGTAAACACGAGGAAACCGATTAGATTGGGCGCAAGGAAGAGAATCGCCGAAATCAGATCGACACGTTTTCTCGAAGCGAGTTTAGCCTCATTGGGGAGTAAGGCCAGTGATGTATCGCTCATCGCGCCACACCATTTGTTTTGAGCGCATCATACCGTTTGCGTAGCGTGGGATCGGAGGTGATCATCTTCTGTATCTCCAGATCGATCTTTACCCTGGCTGTGTGAAGCGCGTCCTTTACCGATTTCTGATCCGTCTTTACGAGATCAAGCTGCACATTGATAATTTGGTTAACAGCCTGCCCATCTGCGAAGATGCTCGTCTCCTCGGGCACTGCTACCTTCATCACATCGCGAAATACCTGGTTGTAATCCTCTTCAGGATAGGAGGGGTTCTTGAGGAACTCAGGTGTATCGCAGAATCTCGCCATTGGCGCCAGAGCGTCGGCCTGTGCGTTCACCAGGTCGTTGTACGGTTTTCTGCTTAGATACACCAGGAAGTCGATTGCCTGTTTCGCCCGCGGCGTTGTGGCATTCACGATGGTTGCCCTGCCATACCCATGAAATTGACGCAGCGGCCCGTGCGGACACTCGTAGGAGGTGAGCCGCAGTGTTGACGGCGTTTCTCTGCCGTTGGCATTTGGGTGAGTTTGGTCCCGCAGGGTACAGAGCCACCAGCGTCCGCCAAGCGCTGTAGCGCCCTTTCCGGCGCCGAACCACTTCAAGGTGCCCTGTCCCCAGCCTCCCTGACCGGATAGCGAAGCCTCTTCTACAGGCGTGGGCATCACATGCTCTTTGTAGATAAGGTCGTGCGCGAACTGCACACCAGCGATCGCCTCAGGGCTATCGATGGTACACCGTGTACCATCGGGCGAATAGAGATGACCTCCCCACTGCGTTAAACACATGGTCCACAGATTGCCCCAATCGGCAAGAAAACCGTATTGAACGATCCTGCCGTCGCGGTCCTTCAGTGTTAGCCGATGAGCCAGCGGAAGAAACTCCTGCCATGTCCATGGTCGCCGCTCCGGCAACTCTATTCCGGTGCTCGCAAACAGGTCCTTATTTACCCACAACGTGTCGACACCGGCGTTACAGGGTAACCCGTAAACGTGCCCATCATACATGAAGCAGGGACGTACGCCTGGCCACACATCGTCGATGCTGATTCCGCGCTCTTTCAGTGCAGCGGTGACGTCGAGCGCGACCCCGGAGCGAACATATGCCGACAGGCTCTTCTGATCGTAACAATCGAACAGGTCGGCGCCGACCCCGCCAATCGATTGAACGATCACCTTTTCCATTCCACTGTTGTTTGGGTCCAGCTTCAAACCAGATCTCGTGTTGGCAGCGATTCCGGGAGTATCCAGCGCGCCGGAAGTCTGCTCATTTTCGAAAAGCTCTATCTGCTCTTTACGGCGCGGATTGTCGTCGCTTATCCAGACGACTTTGTGGTCGGGCGGCGCCTGCAGGCGGGCTGCAACAAGGGAGGAGACCCCCAGGACGGCTAGTAATCCAATGAAAAGTCCCTTCATCCCTTAACCGCTCCAAGCTGAATTCCACTTACCAGATACTTCTGGGTAAAGCTGAAAAGGAGAATCAAAGGAACGATGTTCATGACGCTCGCGGCCATGATAAGCTCGGTTTGCTTGCCATAGATACTGTCGAAGAAGAGCATGCCAATGGGCAGCGTTCGCAGAGACTCGCTCTTTATCATGATTAATGGCCACGTGAAGCTGCCATAGGTCCCCATAAACGTAAATACCGCGAGCGTAATGACTCCAGCGCGGGCCAATGGAAAGATTACTTCCCAGAAGATCTGCCAGTGAGTTGCACCATCCATTCCCGCAGCCTCATCCAGAGAGGCAGGTATCGTTAGCATAAACTGCCGTAACAGGAAGGTGCCAAAGGCGCTGAATGCAGCGGGAACGATGAGCCCTACGTAGGAGTCGAGCAGGTGGAGGCGCACCATGAGCGTGAAGTTCGGGATCATGGTAACTACGCCGGGGATCATCAAGGTCATGAGATACAGGCGAAAAACCGCATCCCGAAATCGCCACCGAATTCGTGAAAATGCGTATGCGGCCATGGCGCTTGTGAGGCATTGCAGCACGGTGACCCACGCCGAGATAAATACGCTATTAAAGTAGTACTTCGCGAAGGGTATCTGTTCGAAAACGCGCTTGTAGTTTTCCGGATGCCATACGACAGGAATGGGATTGATCTGTTCGACTTCGGATCGTGACTTGAAACTCGCGAGGACCATCCATAGAAACGGCAAAAGCATTACTAACGCCAACAAGAACAGAACCGTATGGTTAACTGTTGTACGACCGAAACGTCTGTTCAATTTACGCTCCTGCTCTTGACGTACAGCAGTGTTCGCGACCTTTTTATCATGTGAAGGCAATCTCAACGCTCCGTGACATTTGTCGCTTTTACCTTCCTGCGCCCGTCCTTTTCGCCATGATCGTCACAATCTCCTCTGAAAGTTAGCACCATCAATTTCCATCTCAAGCATGATGTATGCAAACAGTTGCATTTTCCAAGCTTGACCAAACTTTGCGCAAGCGATATACTAGGTTAGATTTGGTAAAATCTGGAAAGATTGAGGTGAAAGCTGGCTGTACGCCATTATCGAGTGTTCCGTGGTATCCGCACATTGGTGCGAGTTGTTTGAATAGATGCCAGAAAAAAGGTAGAAGACCGCAGTCCAGATAACATTGCCGACTATGACAGTTGAGCGGTGCAGGATCGATAGCAACACGGTGATACCTCCAAAGTGCCTCAAACTATTGTGATTGGCAGTCTCGGCATCAAAGGAGAATCGAGTCATGAAAGTCAACTTGAAACGGTCAGGTTTTACCCTGATCGAGCTGCTCGTGGTCATCGCCATTATCGCCATCCTGGCAGCTATCCTCTTCCCCGTATTCGCACAGGCCCGAGAAAAAGCACGCCAGACCACCTGCCTCAGCAATGAGAAACAGATAAGCCTCGGCATCCTTATGTACGTTCAGGATTACGATGAGAGATTTCCCATCGAGCGTGAACCGAATATTATGAATCCTGGTGGCCCCCTGGGAATAACCTGGAGAACAACGATACAGCCGTACCTGAAGAATACTCAGATGATGTACTGCCCGGATGACGACAGCAACGTTCAGTGGTCGGAAGGCTACCTGGATGGCATCACCTATGGCTGCGCAAACGACAAGGGTGTAAACGACAAGGGCAACCATATCTCCTACGCGTTCAATGGCTATCTGTTCAACAATGGTAACGGAATAAAACTCTCCACCCTTCAGTCTCCTGCCAGCGAGATCATGATCCTTGAGACTCGCCTCGAGTACCCGGACCTTGGCCTCTGGACAATTCCGTGGGATCTCTCCGGCCTGCCGGGCGGCTTCCCGGGCGAGGGGCCATTCCTGGATCATAACCATATGCTTGACTTCTCCTACAGCGATGGTCACGTGAAGGCACGAAAACTGATGTCCACGATTACGCCAACGTGGGAGTGGGACAACAATACTCTGGCCTCCGCGAATGCAGCCTATAACAACATTGAGACGACGGTCAATAACGGTATCAACAACGTCAATACCGAATATAAGTAGACACGATCCTCAATGGTGAGTCATCGATCCAAGATGTGCCGAACCATAGCCAAAAGCGCGCGTCGAATATCGACGCGCGCTTCTGGCTTACCTGGGTCCAACTACATGCACGTTGGACACGACCAGCTTGCTGACAATCGCCAATATCAGCACTCCTATAGAGCATTGAACAGCAATCTCGGAACACGATACGATCACTAGATTGAGTTTAATCTCGCCTTACAGATCAAGGCGAAAGCATGGTATAGAGGGCGCACTTGCGAACATTAGCATTAATTTATGCTAATGTTCCTTGACCAAAGATGAGTTCGTTGTTATAATGGTGCAGTTTTGGTGAGATCTGGAGCAAATGAGGTGACATCTGGAGTACGGCCAAAATCCAGGGACGAACAGCGGGTCTACTCAGAGGTTCAAGCGCGCATCGCTGCGGGCGATTACCCACCCGAAACATGGCTGCCAGCGGAACGAATGCTGGCCGAAGAGTTCGGCGTAAACCGTGCTGTCGTGAGGGGAGCCTATCAGAGGCTCGCGGAAGTTGGCGTCATAGTCAGGAAACCCGGACATAGACCCTGGGTTTGCCCAAAGCCGTCCCGGCTATATGAAAGTTCAACGGATATCCGAACCATTGTAGGCATGATGCCTCAGCATCCTGTCTACCATGCATCTGCGCTCATCCTGAATAGCATTAACCTGGAACTGCGATCACAGGAAGCGCCATTTCGGCTCGTTGTGTCTAATACACACGAAGCAGATCCTGTTCAATCGGCAAAGCATGAAGAAAAGGCGCTCATTGCTGCGCTTGAAGAAAACGTTGCAGGAGTTATCATCTGGCATGTGGGACATACCTGTACTCTGCCTTTGCTGATGGATCTCCAAAATCGTGGGATTCCTGTTATCTTTGTCGATCGTAGACCGGAATCAATAGCGTGCGACTTCGTAGGGCTGGACAACCAGATTAGCGCTGCTGAAGCGGTTAGATACCTGCTATCGCTCGGACACCGCCGAATTGCGCATATAACGAGCACAGATCCTTCGATCACAATATCGGAACGGCGTGCTGGCTACCTACAAGAGATGCGACGTTCCGGAATTACTCCGAAGGACGAATGGATCTATGAGGTCGCTGTAGAACTTGATCCCGACTTGTCTGCAGCCGTGAAGCAATTCATGAGCCTGCCAGAACCGCCAACCGCTGTGTTTGCGGTAAACGATGCACTGGCACACTACTTTATTGTGGAAGCGGAAAGAGCGGGTTTTTCAGTGCCCGGTAGTATTAGCGTTGTCGGATTTGACGATCTGGAACGAGATCTGCCGCGACCTGCTCTTTTAACAACGATGCATCAGCCTTTTGACCGCATAGGTCAGAGGGCAGCACAACTGGCACTAACTCGTTTGAGGCCGGAAACTGCCGATAGGCCGTTCCAGCATGTACTGTTTACAGCGCCGCTGGTAGTGCGATCAACATGCCAGCCGACTGAAAGGAGAAATTTACAGCTATGAAAAAGGAAATCCCGGTTCCGGTGATTGCCGCAGTGATCGTCGTGATTGTTGGCATCGTAGGGTTCTTCGGTTATCGAACTATTGCACAGCCCAAGCCTGCACATATTAAAGGCGGCGTGCACGTTACGCCACCAAACAACAGCGCAGCCCCAGGCAGCAATGCCCCCAAAACTGGCGGTTAAATCAAACAGACGATTTTCAATGATGTGTGATCGGCTATCTCGTTTTCAAAGGAGAACTGTTTCATGAACCAAAACACAAAACGGTCGGGTTTTACCCTGATCGAGCTGCTCGTGGTCATCGCAATTATCGCAATTCTCGCGGCTATCCTCTTCCCAGTGTTCGCACAGGCTCGCGAGAAAGCACGCCAGACGACCTGCCTCAGCAACGAGAAGCAGGCGAGCCTTGGCATCCTAATGTATGTTCAGGACTACGATGAGAGATTTCCCGTCGAGCGTGAACCGAATACTTACAATCCTCCTGGCCCCTTCGGAATAACCTGGAGAACAACGATCCAGCCATATATTAAGAATACTCAGATGATGTACTGCCCGGATGACGACAGCAACGTTCAGTGGTCCGAAGGCTACCTGGACGGCATCACGTATGGCTGCGCCAACGATGGCTCAAAAAATGAGAAGGGCAACCACGTCTCATACGCGTACAATGGTTACCTGTTTGACAACTCTAACGGCGTCAAGCTCTCCACGCTTCAGTCCCCTGCAAGCGAGATCCTGCTCCTCGAGACTCGCCTCGAGTACCCGGACCTTGGCCTCTGGACCATTCCGTGGAACCTCTCTGGCCTGCCGGGCGGATTCCCGGGCGAAGGCCCCTTCCTGGATCACAACCACCTCCTGGACTTCGCCTACAGCGATGGTCACGTGAAGGCACGGAAGCTGATGGCGACCATTGCGCCAACCTGGGAATGGGACAACAATACGCTGGCATCCGCGAATGCTGCTTATGGCAACATCGAGACGACAGTCAACAACGGTATCAACAACGTCAATACCGAGTATAAGTAAATACGAACGTGCCTGACAAACGTTCGGGACGAGATTAACCTTTACACAACAGAAACAGGCGCCGGATATCCGGCGCCTGTTTTTGTTTTTTTGCATTGCATAGGTGATCTGGGGGATAGGGCAGTACGCCAACCGCACTACCCCGTCGCTTTTCGCCACTCAATAATCTGCTTCAGGTGATAGGTGTCGTGTAGTGGCATCAATGTGGCGATGGCCTCAACGGTCATAATACCGATTTCGGGCCGGTTGCCCGTGCGATTCCACTGATCCGGCGTCAGGCTCATCAGAAATGCAAGTGTCTCAATCCGTCTTTCGCGGAATAGTGTAGCCTGCTCTACAGGGTTTGTGAGCTCATAATGATGCTCGATGGCAAGCTGGCCCTCATCGTAACCCGGCATCGTAGGATGATCTTCGACTACCATACGCTTCATGCGGCCTAGAAAGATAGGATCCCATTCCGCGAGATGTGCAACAGCCTCTCGGATGTTAAATCGATCCGGGTCTGGCCGTGCATCCGCTTCTGCATCGGTAAGCCCCTCCAGTGCAGAGGCTACCAGGTCCGGACCTGCCGCAAGAGCGGTAAGCAGATAGTTGCGTGAATAGTCGTTTTCAACCAGCATCCTTAGTGTCCTTTCAGCATCGTTTCCAGTTCCTGTTATGGATGATTATTTAGAGCGCTCACGATGGCATCCACATCATAGACACACCCACCCCAGGTGCCACCACCAACTGACTGAAGCGCTGCCCAGAGCCGCGTGTCGTCAGGTAGATTTGGGTCTTGCGACAAATCAGGGCGCGGATTGCGCTGCCCAAGAATTTGTGCTCCTTCTTCCGGCGTAAACCGCTGGTCTCCCTGGCCCACAAGGTCTACGGAGCCAATCAGTCGATTTCGATCTACTGTGATTTCTATTAGATCTCCATCGAGAACCTTACCGATCGGACCGCCGGCGAGCGCCTCCGGACCGATGTGCCCGATGCAGGCGCCAGTTGAGACCCCGGAGAACCTGGCATCGGTAAGCACGGCGACCGTCTTACCCCAGGGTAAGAACTTGAGTGCAGAGGTGATCTGATAGATCTCCTCCATGCCGGCGCCCATCGGCCCCCGGCAGATAAGCACTAAGACATCCCCAGGCTCGAGAGCCGATGAACTTTCGTGCGCTGTCGGATTGGAGTCCTTGGCCCCAGCCTGTTTTATTGCCGCGATCGCGGCACGCTCGGTCGTAAATACGCGAGCGCGGCCGAGTTTTCGGTAAACCCCATCTTCATCGACGACAGACGGATCGATCGATGTGCTCTTGATAACGCTTCCCTGCGGGCAGAGATTGCCGGATGGAAACGTAACGGTCGACGTAAGTCCCTTACTTCGCGCTTTATCTGGAGAGAGGATCACGTCATCAGCATCGACCCCATCCTGGTCCTGAAGGCGAGCCCGCAGCAGGCTACGGCGCTCTGAGCTCTCCCACTCGTCCAGATTTTCACCTAAGGTCTTACCGCTAACAGTAAGGCAGTTAAGGTCGAGCAGGCCGAGCTTTCGCAGATGCAGCATCACCTCTGGCACGCCGCCCGCAAGAAAAAATCGCACCGTTGGGTGATCGGTTGGCCCATTGGGCAGCACATCCACCAGCCTCGGCACCGCCATATTTATCTCATGCCAGTCCGAGACCTCGGGTCGTCTTAGTTTTGCAGCATGCGCGATCGCCGGAATATGAAGCAGCAGGTTCGTCGAACCGCCGCACGCGGCATGCACCATCATGGCATTCCTTACGGCGCCATCGGTTAGGATGCTGGAGGTCGTGATTCCCGCTCTATCCATCTCAACGAGAGCCAGCGCTGAGCGTCTGGCGGCATCGAGCCATATAGGCTGACCAGAGGGAGCGAGCGCGGCATGCGGCAGGCTCAACCCAAGCGCTTCGGCAACTACCTGCGCTGTCGCTGCGGTGCCAAAAAACTGGCACCCGCCACCGGGCGTTGCGCAGGCGCGGCACCCTAGCTCTGCAGCCTCTTTTAGCGTCATTTCACCGTGAGCAAAACGCGCTCCAACGCTCTGTATCTTGCCTGCATCCTCCCCGTGTTCGGCGGGAAGCGTCACGCCACCGGGTACAAGGATCGTAGGCAGGTCATGCATCGCTGCCAGCGCAATGAGCATGGCGGGCAGGCCCTTATCGCAGGTTGCAACTCCCATCACTCCTCTGCGGTTGGGCAGCGAACGGATTAACCGACGGAATACGATGGCGGCATCATTGCGATACGGCAGCGAATCCATCATTCCGGTAGTACCTTGCGATCGGCCATCGCAGGGGTCCGAACAGAAGCCTGCGAACGGAATGCAATCGGCTGCGCTGAAGGCCTCTGCTGCAGCCTGTGTCAGCAGACCAACCTCCCAGTGCCCGGTATGATAACCAAGGGCTATAGGTGTGCCATCGGGGCTGCGCACGCCGCCCTGAGTGCTCAGAATAAGGAATTCGCGGCGATTGAGGAACGCGGGGTTCCATCCCATCCCTGCGTTTTGAGAGAGAGCGAAGATATCTCCGCTTGGCCTTTCGACCAGCATCTCGGGGGTAAGAGGCAGCGATCCCAGTGGGCCCGCCGCACGTGTTTGAACTTCATAAAGCGCTTTTTCGTCCATAGCCTATTGTACCAGCGATAAAGTAGCACTATTGCGTTTTGCCCGGGTTATCACGTGCAAGGGTACAATCACATGAAACAATGGCAATAGTTCATTTGTCCCCATAGTGGGAAGATCATTATGTCCGAACAGACCGAGCCCACAGCTAAGGGCGAGCGCTCTCTTCATCTTATTTGCAACCGCCTGTTGCGGCTTGCGCTCACTCAGCACTCGACGCACGACTATCTGCGCGAGGCGCTGGAGGAAGCGCTTCGCGCCACGGGTGGAACACGCGCCTTCGTCGCCCGCATCGAACAGGAGAGCGGAGAGCTCGTGGTTGTTGAAACCGCGGGCGAGGGCTGGACGCGTCGTAACCGGCGCCTGCGTCTTGTGCCCCACAACGAAACCCAGCGAGGTATCACAGGCTACGTTGCAATTACTGGTGAGCCGTATCTGAGCAGCGATGTTCAGGCCGACCCGCATCACCTTAGAATATTCGAGGACGCGCGCAGCGAAATGGCCGTTCCCTATTTCGATACGGAGGGTCGAGTTCGTGGCGTTTTGAACATCGATAGCGTCGCTCCTCATGCATTTAATTCGGTTCACCTCGCGATCATAACCACACTGGCCAGCGGCATCGGCTCGGCGCTCGCGTTCGATGAGTTCCGGGTACGAGAGAGATTGCTCGTTGATATCGGACGCGATCTCGCGGCAATTACAGAGATTGACCAGCTTGCATCCAGAGTAGTTGCAGTAGCTGCAAAAGCGCTTCAATGTGAAGCCTGTTCTGTCTTCCTCACGGATGAGGCGACCGAGATGCTTGTACTGCAGGCCTCCAGCAGCGCACTAAATAGCGAGGCAGGCAAAATCGGTTACAAGCCTGGTGAAGGGTTGACAGGGTGCGTACTTACGACTGGTGAAACCATACGCCTCGATGACCCTCGCACAGATCCGAGATGGACTGGGAAGTATCCGGAATTTGACGCGAATGAAAACTGCGCCTATCTCGCAGCCCCGGTAATTGGCCGCAAGGGGATTCTTGGAGTTATCCGCGTTTCACGGCCTCGGTCTCGGGCAGCCTGGTTCAGGGCGACGTTCACCGAGAGCGATGAGAGAATGCTCAGGACGATTGCCGGGCAGTTCGGCGCATCTGTTGACAATGTGCTCTCCTTCAACCGGTCGCTCCATACCGAAAGAATGGCCGCATGGGGTGAGCTCTCCGCGAAGTCTGCACATATGATCGGAAACAGAACGTTTGCGATCAAAGGCGATATCAACGAATTGAAGTACAGAATGGCGAACTGCGCGGAACGGCTTAAGGCCGACCCAACTGCCAGCGCCTTCGATCGGGAGCTGTGCGCAAAGATAGACGAGCTTGTGTTGAGCGTTGAACGGGGCATCTATCGTCTCGAGGAGATCCTGCGAGAGTTCAGGGACTTCGTTATGGCGACACAGCTAAAACTATCCACGGTAGATTTGAACTCGCTCATGCGCGAAACCGTCAAAGAGACTCTGGGGTATCGACCCTCGATTCACCTTACAGAGCGTTACGCGGACCCTCTGCCCAAGCTGAGATGTGATGCCGGGAAGCTAAAACGAGCCCTTTCGGAACTACTGGATAATGCCGTTAGCTTTATGCCGGATGGCGGAGCTATCGAAATATCCACTTCCAGTTTTGCTGGGGAAGATACAGTTGGAAGTAACAAAGCCCTGGTGCCCGGGAGAGTCTACTTAATGATCGTAATTCGCGATACAGGGCCGGGTGTACCCGCAGACATGAAGTCCCAGATATTTAACCCGTTCTATACTTCACGCGCGAAAGGGATGGGGCTCGGGCTATCGATCGTGAAGGGCATAGTTGATGCACATCATGGCTTGATTGAGGAGACCGGCGAGGCGGGCGCCGGAGCGCAGTTCGAGATATTGTTGCCCGCGGAAACAGTTCTGAAAGACGAAGAAGAGTCGCACGACTGCGATTAAACGAGGGCATTCCAGATGGTAGGGTCGCTGCTTGCTGCGACCGCGACTTGTACGAGCTCAGAAACTGCAAATCTGACAGTGTATCTACCTGGTTCTATAACATTCGCAAACAGATTAACACGATCTTAACGGAGCCGATATGAGTCGTATTCTGGTAATTGATGATGAAGAAGATGTGCGCCTCGCATTGCAGCGAAGGCTTGAGCGCGAAGGGCACGAAGGGCACGAAGTGTCGCTGGCAGGAACGACGGCGGAGGGTGAAGCAGCTCTCGCAGATTCCGAAGAGGTGTTCGATGTCGTTATCACCGACATGAGCATGGAGGATGGCGAAAGCGGAGTAAGAATGTTAAAAGCTGCAATTCAGCGGGATGTGTTTACAGAGGTGATCATCCTTACTGCCTACGGTAACGTCCGCAATGCCGTAACCTGCATGCAGCTTGGCGCCTACGACTATGTTGAAAAAAACATCCCGGACGTCGATGTGTATGAGCTGCTTATGCTAAAAATCAGCCGGGCCCTTGAGCAGCGGAGGCTGATCCTTAAGCAATAAAAAGATCTGGAGCCCGCGTTGGGTTCACTGCACAGACTCAAGTATTGGAGCCCGCGTGTCCCCACGCGGTCCCTTTGCAGATGCACGCCGCATTCATCGAACATAGATGCAAGCCAGCCATAGAATAACTGCCGGAGCTTAAGAGCTAAACTCCCGCCTATCTCCGCCAAGCCTCATCACACAATATGTTGGCGGTCTTAGCAACAACCGGATGCCGGGATCGTTGAAAACACACACATGGCATAGATCCGATGCCTTTGAACAGATGCCCTGCGAGCAAGACGCAATGATGGAATATCAGCGGCATCACGGAGGACCTGTGCTACGTCTGCCCGGCTGAAGATTGCCATCAATTAATACACGCACCGGTGGCAATCTTCGTGAAATTGGCAATCTTCGGGAACCGATAAATGCGCAGCAAGCAGCGCGGCAAGCAGACGCTGATTCGAAAACACCAACAGCTAAACCTCTCAAATTGGCCGGGCAGATACTTTCAGAGCACGCAAAGCCGAAACACCGGGGCACCGTTGCTGCAGCGAATACTGTTCTTCAGTCAGAAACTGTGATGGACGCGCTGCTGCAATGGTCCGTGTTGAGGCCCCTTTTCAATTCCGGGAGGTTTCTAAGGAGGGCGGCGCTAGCCCTCCTTAGCGGGGTGCGGGGCGGAGCCCTGCGAAAGCACTATCACGGGGCGACAGCTCCCATCGAAAAGTAAAGCAAGCGACGAATAGACAACATATATAATTTGTGCTACACGCCGAAGGACGCCAGAAGAGTATTCACGCACCGGTGGCAATCTTCGCGAATTTGGCAATCTTCGATAAGGGATAAATGCGCAGCAAGCAGCGCCACTACGATTCGTAATTAATGTGCCTTAGCAAAATGGGGAACGGATCTCTCCATTCCCCAATCCAGACTACAGGTTACTTCGTCGGCTTGGCATCGGGCTTTTTTTCCGGTGCGCGGGGGAATTTGGCCGATTTCTGTGCCGCATCGAACGCGAGGATCGCAAGCACTGCCGCACCCTGCTTCAGATCATCTGGTCGAACTTTGTCGAAGGTGTCGGACTGGGAGTGGTGATTGAGGCCGTAATTCGCATCTTCCTGATTAAAGGCGAATGCAGGCACGCCGGCATCGTCAAAAGAGGCGTGATCGGTTCCGTTCATCTTTCCGGGCATCAGGTTGGGTTTATCAGTCAGCAACCCCAGGCCGCCAAGCATGCCGAACTGCTGTTTCAGCCATGGCAGGCACTCTTTACGCTCTTGCAGCCAGAGTCCCTTGACGCGGCCCGTGCCAGTGTCGTGCACGTATACGACGTCGTAGTCTTTCATCTCAGCCTTATGCGCCGCAACGTAGGCTTCAGAACCATGCAGGCCCTCCTCCTCGCCGCTAAATTGGAAGAACCGAATAGTCCGCTTTGGATGCGCGTCTACAGCCTTCAAAGCATGCGCTGCCTCGAGCACAGCCATTGCTCCTGTGCCATTGTCGGTAGATCCGGTTCCGAGATCCCAGCTATCCAGGTGCCCACCAAGCGCAACGATCTCGGATGGCTTTTCTGATCCGCGAATGTCACCCACCGTGTTGTAGACCGTGATTGGACCTTCAATCAACTTCGCGGTGCTCTCGATCTCGAGGCTAACTGGCTGGCCACGCTTCTGCAGTCGCATGATCATCGCTGTGTGCTCATGAGATATGAAAAACGAGGGGCGCGGGTTTTTTGTGTCCCAGCTACCCGTCATATTCAAAAGGCTGTAAGGCTTGCCAGCGTCGCGAAGGGTGCCGAGTACACCTTCGCTGTCCATCAAAGCCGTTAACTTCTCGCGAAACGCCATATATTTCTTGTAATCGAAATTGCGCGGCATCCCCATAAAACCGCCAGCAGGCTTTGCTGGCGCGGCGGGGGCTGAGATCGCAGGTATCGGCTTTGCTGGTTTTTGATCTGGCAGAGGCAGGGCGCCCTGACCGTCGCTCGGTGAGTTCTTGGAAACGGTAATTACCCATGCGCCATGGAGCTTGCCTTTGTAGGCTGACAGATCTTCTTCGGCATCTGCAGCTACAATCACGACCGGTCCGGTGAGCTTGCCGTTGGTTCCTTCGGTCCAAGCGGCCTGCTCGAGGGAGACAGGCAAGCCATTAGGCTCAGCCAGTCTTGCCGCAATTGAGCCTCGCTCCCACCCGCGCGGGATCGTGTAAGACTCCAGATGCACATTTTCCAGCCCATACTGCCGCATTTTCTCTGCGGTCCACTCGTTTGCGCGCTTGAGTCTGTCTGAGCCGGTAAGGCGAGGGCCGATGCTGTCACTTAGATATTCGAGATTAGCCATGACATCGGAATGATCGCGCTCTATGTCGATGATCTTGTGAAAGACGGACTGAGTATCGCTTGCATCGATCTGTGCAAACGCAGGCGCACAGCTAAGAGCAACTGCGCCGATTATGCACGATATCCTTGCAGGTGGGGTGAACAATAGTATCTCCTTATAGAAGTGCTGAGTGGATTCGGTGGGGCAACATTGCACGAAGTCTGCATACATTATGGCCGTTATGCAACAATTCTTGTGCAATCACGCTGCGGCATATGTGCACACAGCGAAGGATTAGCTGAATGTGCCAACTAAAACAGAGTAATGAAAACGAACAGATACCTAACTATTTTGCCGGTCGCGCTTTGTCTCGCTGTTTCAGCGCCAAATGCACGCGCCGCAGATCTCAAGTCGCTTCTCGCGAAGACTACAGCTTCTTCCGATTGGACGTTAAAGGGCTCCGTTAAGGTAATCAGCAGTACTGCAATCTACGACTATATGGATGGCGCCGGCGAAATCCCGATTGCATGCAGTTATCAGGGCCTGGCAGTGGGGGAGTATACGCGCCGCACGGGAGGTGTGCTGACCATTGAACTTTACGATATGGGCAACAGCTCAGATGCCTTTGGGCTGTACAGCATGAAACGGCTTGCGACGGGCAAGCCGATTTCACTTGGCAGCAATGCAGCGCCCATACAGGCGCAGGCAGGCTACCACGAGCTCCTTTTGCATAAGGGCCGATATACAGCACTGCTGTTCGGCGACGATTCTGGCAAAGTAGCCGATGTCGATTTCAGCAAGCTCGGAAATGCGCTTGCCGCAGCAATTTCTGAAACTGGTTCGCGTCCAGATCTGCTTAGTCGCCTGCCTTCGGAAGGCTACTTGCCTCGAAGCGCAAAGTACTTTCATGGCAAGGCTGCAATGGACACCGTCAAGTTTGTTCGCGACGATTTATTCCGTACTAAAGCAAAACCTGAGATCGCTGTTGCGTCTTATGTTGCACCTGCGGGTAAGATGATGGTAATCCGCTACGGATCCTCGTCTGAGGCTGCTATGGTACTGAAGACAGCGCAGAAGGCAACTGAACTGAAGAACTTCAGTTTCGTTGTGAAGGGAACACTGCTCGGGGCCGCATGGAGCTCGATGGGCAAACCTGTTGATGCTGGCTTCGTGGCAAAGCTCAAACAATCACTCGATAAGCCAGGCAAGACCCTGGAATAACTGGTTTCCGGATTCCTTATTATTTCCATCAGCCTGAATGGAGCGCACTTATGACCGAAATGAACAGAAGACAATTCGTGTCCGGCACTGCGGCGGCAGGACTGTTGGCAGTTATGCCGGAACAGCTGCTGGCGGCATCGGACAAAAAGACAAAAGTCGTTGTCGTCACCTGCCCAGATGCTCTCGACAAAGATAAGCCTGTAAACGCGGATGCCGTCCGAAAGATGATGGAGTTAGGCGTCACTCGTCTTGCAGGTACGCGCGATCTTACCCGCGCGTGGAAGACATTTGTGAAGCCCTCCGACAACGTAGCTGTAGCGGATGCCGGAACCTGGCTGCTGAATGTGCCCGAAGTGCTCGTCGAGATCATGCGCGGAGTGAAACTTGCGGCTCCGAGCGCGATGAAACTAACCTACTGCGCATTGGATGCGGGGCATACCGATTTCATGGGGGCGTTGAAGGAGGGCTTGAAGGGCGCAACAATCCCGGAAGAGGTGATGGATGGATCTATCTACACGATTCGGTCCAAGTACCACCAGCAATCGTTTACGAACCTCATCATGTCTCCAACGCTCAAAAGCCACAGTATCGCAGGAGTTTCGGGCATCGTGAAGCACTTTGCCACGATGAGCAAGGGTGGGCCAGCTCCTCACCACGCAAACGCGATGGAGACAGCAGGATCGGTTATCGTTCCGGAATTTGGTCACATGAAGCAGTTATATGTGGTGGACGCACTGCGTTTTGGAGAAACAACTCGCGGCCCGCAGTTCTGGCAGAAAAGCTTGATCTTTGGTACGGATCCGGTCGCAACGGATGTGATCGCGCTGGAGGTGTTCCTACGCAACTGCAAAACCTTCGGAGAGCTTCCTCCGGATCATCACCGAAATCTAGCGGATACGCGCTACGCCGCGGGTATTAGCGATCGATCGAAGATCGAACTGATCGAGCTGAGAGTATAGCGCTGCAACGGGCATTTGCAACAAAGTGAAAAGAGGTGATGCGGCAGTTCATGGTAGCTGCCGCATCTCCTCTAGTTTTTGCGTGGTGTCGCGCTAAGCGAACTGGCTAGGTTTGGCGGACAGTAAATGTGGTCCGGGCAGATTGCGGTCTCTTCATCTACAGGCTGCCATCCCGATTGCGTTAGTACTGCATTTACCTCTTCAGGACTGCCATCACAATAAATGACCGCGATACTATCGCATCCGGTGGCCGCGCATGTGATTGTGCGACGCATCTCCGCATTCATCCGCAGACTGACCTCTACTCGCCTGTAACATCGTTTACCCGACGAACAAAGTCGTTTAGCAACCTCGTCCCCTTGCATTGTCAATATACCAACATCTTTTCAATAACATCTCGATGGATGATTGTCCAATTGTAGCACGCTATGCCAGCCTGGAAATCGCCATGCGTCGCAATTGCAGTGTGTCTAGTCAATTTCTGCAATCTGTGGCGGAAATTGGCACTTGCTACGTGCAAGGTGCAATCGCGACACGTTTCGCTTGTCATTCACCCAACTATATATCCGAATACGATGCGGTACAGATGCACTAAGCGATTCAGATGTCAAGTACGAGGCTGACCGGGCAGTGATCGGATCCCATTACATCCATGTGCACGTCTGCAGCGACAACACGGCTCTTTAGTGATTCAGACACCAGGAAATAGTCAATACGCCAACCGGCATTTCTTGCGCGAGCGCCGGTCATCATGCTCCACCAGGTGTAGAACCCGTTGCCCTGTTTAAACATTCGGAAAGTATCCACAAATCCGGCATCTAAGAATGCCTGAAACCCCGCGCGCTCTTCGTCGGTGAATCCCTTTTTCCCCCGGTTGGGTCCCGGATTAGCGAGATCCAGCTCGGTGTGCGCTACGTTTAAGTCTCCACAGAAAACAACCGGTTTGCTCTTCTCCAAAGTTTTACAGTGCAGGAGAAACGCTGGATCCCAGTACTCGTGCCGCAATGGTATACGTGTGAGGTCGTCCTTGGCATTTGGAGTATAGACTGTCACAAGGTGGAACTCTGGATATTCGGCAGTAATGACCCGTCCTTCAGAATTGGGGTCCCCGTATCCGTCGTCACGAGGGCCAAAAATCTCAATCACCTCGGGAAGCAAGCCATTAATTACCGATACCGGCTCTGGTTTAGAGAGAATTGCCGTACCAGAGTAACCCTTCTTTTGAGCTGAGTTCCAGTGCTCTGAATAGGCCGTCAGCTTGATGTCGGCTTCCCCTGGCTGCGCCTTGGTCTCCTGAAAGCACAGTACATCCGGTTGAACCGTGTCTATGAAGGGGTTAAGCGCGTCTTTACGTAGAACTGCGCGTATGCCGTTTACATTCCATGAGCAGAGTTTCATAGGGATAGTTTACACGATGCTGGGCCAAGTTTCGCGGCATCGACACCTGCCGCAGATTCTTAGGTTGCACCATGAAATACTTTGGCCCTCCGCGAACAAGACTAATCGTCGTCTCTTGCTGGCGACGTCGGGCCACGATATGGGACCTTGCTTCCCTTTATGCTGTGCCAGATGACCTTATTCAAGGTGACCTCGTCTTTAGCCGTTAATCGATCGACATCAGAAAGGTCCAACTTCATCGATTCCCGAGCGCCATAGGCTGTTGCGCCGTTCTTCGCATTCAGGTCGATTTTGGGCGGCAGGCAATTGAATGGTGTCAGGTTTGCTTGTCTGCTAAAGCTGTGACTCATGACTTGCGCAGAAGCATCGTATTGGCTCATACATGGCACTCCAAGGATGCTCTCCATGGTGTGGAGCATTGAGCACGTGCTGTACATTGTGCTATCGACGATGCCACGGCGAGTATACGGAGACACCACCAGACCAACGGTGCGATGGGCGTCGACGTGGTCTGCTCCGTTCTGGGCGTCATCTTCGATGATAAATACCGCCGTTCCTTTCCAAAATTGGCTATGGCTAAGCGCGTCGATAAGTTTACCGATAGCGAGATCATTGCTCGCAACGGATGCCTGAGGCGTGAATGTTCCAGGGCGAGTACCGCTTGTATGATCCTCAGAAAGCGCCATCACCACGAACCCTGGCATCGAACCTGTGGCTGTCCATCTTTGCAAGTCTCTCAGGTAAATGTCAACAGCCTTGTAGTCACGTTCATGGGCAGCTCTCGCTTGATTCCACTTGTCGCTACAGTGCTTGTCGACATGATAGTAATACGTTCTGTAGCTGACGCCAGCTTTCTCACATTGATCCCATATTCGACCAGATGGTGTTTCGGCAAGTGGATCCCCAAAGTCGCCGTAGCGAATCGGTGTGCCACCTTTTCCGCCGTATTCTGACGGCCAGGTTCGCTGCATAGCATCAGGAACATAGGCGCCGTTGCTCCAGTGATGGCCGTCGACGCTAACTTCCCCATCTGCATACAGGTTATCGAGCGTTACATATACTCGCGCGAGTGCATGTTGATTGGGTGTGACATTCTCACCAAAAATGCAGAGATCTGGATCCCCATTGCCGTGCTTCTTGCCAGAGGCGTCTTTAAGATCGCCAAATACCTGGTCGTATGTGCGGTTCTCTTTAATGATATACAGGACATGCTTAATGCAGGTAGGCAACCCGGAATGATCAGCTTGCCTTGCGAGCGACTCGTTGGCAGAGAAACTCAATTGGCTGTTTTGCTTTACCAGCGAACTTAGTCGCGTTAGCTCCGCTTGATCCGGTACATTTACGCACGAGACGACGCCTTTCATTAAGTTGACGATATAGGGATATCCGCCTGGTTTAATAGGATCGATTGGGCGATCTTTATCGTTCTTGCCAACTCCATAACCTTTACCCGACCCAACAAACAGCCTCTTGCCATCCGGGCTTACCGCAAGAGTCGTCGGATACCAGGTAGTTGGGATGAAACCGCGCACGTTTGCTGCGCCGGAAGAGGTCACATCTACCACTGCAGCATCGTTGTTGTCCGAATTCGCTACGAATAAAGTGGTGTCGTCTGGCGATAGTACCAAAGCTGAAGGTGTTGTGCCTGGCGGCTGTAAGGGGCCAAGATGCATGCTGATCCGGTCCCGCACTGCGCCTGTGAGTGTATCAATAACGTACACGCTGTCATCGTTGCCGCACGAGACGAACAGGCGTTTGTCGCTGCGGTTTAGGGCCATGGCATTGGGGTGAGCGCCAGTTCGGTAATTTGCTCGAACCTTTAGGGTTGCAGGGTCGATGTTCAATACCGATGCCGCACCAAGCAGCGCCACGTATAAGCTTTTTCCATCGTGCGATACTGTAACGCTACTCGGTCGAGAGCTCAGTTCGAACCTGCGTTCCGCGATAACCTTGCCCGTGCTTACATTTATGCTGTAAAGATCGTCTGCTGCAAGGTTTGTGATATAGATAGTCAAACCGTCTGGAGACAGTGCCAGACCACCCAGATATGCGGCTTGTTCTGTTTCATCCTGTCCGGCCGGATCGCGGCCCGGATCCTTTGCAGGATCGGTGGTTGCACCAAAGACGGAACGCAGACGTGGTATTTGGAATGCCTGTTCCGAGGTTAGCTTTCCATCCAGGGAGAGCAAAAATCGATAAATTCGCCCGGCATTTGCGCCACTGACGTAGATCGTCTTACCATCTGGTGAAAATACCAGACCATTCGTGCTCTGCGCGCGCGGAACCGCAATTGAGCTAACCAGTTTTCCATTAGTTGTATCGAGGATCGATAGCCTGTGATTAGAGGCTCCGCCATTTACCGCGGCGAGCCATCTCCCTTCCGGGCTGATTACCTCGCTCAGGATCATGTCGCCAAGGACCTCGTCGTGAGAGCTCACCGGCGAAATAATCCAGCCATTATGCAGTCGTGTTCGGCCGTCAGGCATCGCTCCTGGCAATACTGTTTTTACTGGACGCTGCATCGCGACGATATAAGAGGATGCGAGAAGCATCGCGTAGAGCAATGTGAAGAATAACATCGATACAAAATGAGTTCTGCGTTGAGGCATTGTAGCTTGCTCCGCTAATTAGCACGGAGAGTGAGTGTTCCGGCCACCACTAGGGTGGCCGGATGCTGTTCAGTGCAAAAGAATATTATTGATTCGTACTTGTCAATGGGTCAGTATAAATGCCCATTGCGCGATATTCCGCAACGAGGACAGTAGACGACTTCGCCGTACCATCAGGATTTAAGTAACCCGGGTCCTTGGCATACTTCACGTGGCCGTCGGTGAACTGCCAGTTTCTGCCGCCGAAGTGCCGCTCGCCGATCTCCCATCTTTGGAGAGGGCTTGATGTGTTACCGTATCCAGGGATAATGTACCAGCCAGCGAACGCATTGCCAGTATTGGGATCCTTGTAGCTGCCGACTTCCGCAGCATAGAAGAGGTTTGCAGGTGCAGCGATGTCTGCCAGACTAGTCATCGTGAAAGCGTTACCTCTGCCAAGGTATACCTTGTTGAGCCAGTAGTTACCAGCATAAGAGAGTGGGAACACTTTTTCCATCGCGCCCGGCACGGTGCTCATGCCCGAATAAGCACCGGGCATGTTGACTGCAACTAACTGAGCCTCATAGCAGTACGAGCCCAACTTCGCCCAGCCACCTTTGTAAGGGTCAGATGGACATGAGAAGATCTGCCAGTTTTTGATGTAGGGTGACGTGGCTAATGGGAACGCATAGGTACCGCTCCAGTATATGTCACTTGCCTGACCTGCATTCAGCGGGTTCGTGCAGGGTCCTTGCCAGCCGGTCTGTGGCAGAATTTCATCGTAGTCCTGGGTGTACATTAGCACTGCAGTCCCAATCTGTTTCAGATTAGAAAGACAGGAGGTCTGGCGTGCCTTCTCCCGAGCCTGAGCAAACACCGGGAAAAGAATAGCAGCGAGAATCGCGATAATGGCGATAACGACGAGCAGCTCAATGAGGGTGAAAGCCAGGGAACCGCCCTGCAGTTTCGATTTTCTAGGTGCCAATGAAGTAGTTTCCTTTCACTTTGAGGAAGCAGCGATCGCGCAAATGAAGGCACAACCGCATCGCAAGACGTTCACAGTCTACTTCTGCTAAGTTATTGGACTATTATTGGCCCGTTGTATTTACGTTAAGGTCAAAGAGAATTAACACTCTACTTGCGAAACGAGAGGAGACCGGGTCAGCAGCGGGCAAGGTGAATTACTAAGGGAACATCACAATTAGCCGACGCATTGCATCACATCAGGGCACGTCTTGTATAAACTTCACTTCCATCTGTATCGGGGAGGGAGGCATCACTGTGAACTGCTGTGGTGTAACCGCATTGTAGGAGACGCCAGACGAAAGATCTGCAATATCTACGGAATAGATTCCTGCGGGCAGCGACGCAGAGTAGTTGCCGGCACTATCTGTCCGAACCCTGATTGAGTACGCGATGCCAGAACTGCGGTGGAAGGAGAGATAAGTGGATGCGAGGGGTGTGTCGGTTGGCGGGTAACAGCACGGACCGCCCTGGACTTCGTGGTACGCCTTTCCCGACACAATTGATGCTGGTGAGTTGCCGGCGCCGCCACCACCGCATCCGATGAGAACTACAGCGAGAGCGCAAGCACTGAACAGACTTCCATTGAATAATCTGGTTCGATGTGGTGTACGCGTGTTCATTTTTCATTGTCCTCCCGAGAGCGCTGCTGCATTAGACGGATATCGAAGCACAGCTTCAGATCTCTCAACGGGGCGATCCGGTCTGCCGCCGTCGAAACGATGGTTTCTCCCAACAGAAAAGAGCGTAAACCCTGCATCATCCTGCCGGTACTTTACTTGCTTTCCATCGAACGGGTCAATGGGCGGCTTGGGGACGGCATCTTCTAGCTGTTTCGGGAAAAAACCTTTATCAAACCTGTACTCAAAGATCGCAGCAGCGGAACGAAGCAGGTCCGCGCGGGCATCGTCATAGTCGTCTCTTCTCAATCTCAGGTAATTGTAGGCTTCCTCACATCGAAGCGCCGCTATTGGTGTTGCCGAAGGTCCAGGCCTGCCTCCTCGCTGTATCTCCTGCACGATCATTGTAGAAATAGCTGAAGTTGCGCCAGAGGCAGCGGCCATCCTCTCTTCATAAGTCAGCGCAGATGCATCAAGGATCTGTCGCAAAAAGCGAACCGAAGAGAGGGCGACCGAGTTAATCCAGTCCGAGTAGACTGCTCTCGCCGATCGCGGAGGCATGATATTGATGATCGGAATTACGGAAGGCTTGACTTCATCGTTCAAATCAGCCGGAGTTATCCCAGATGTATCGCTGAGGGAGTTGAGCACATCCAGAATGTTGCCATCGTGGCTGCCGACCATCCTGTCCTGCTGAGATTCTGGAAGTCGCAATAGTTCGGCATCGGCGAGCGCTTCAGCAATCTGAGATCGCAGAGCCGCCGATGGTCGCTGTGCTTTTCCGCGGTCGTTGAGCGCCTCAACAACAGCAGTCCTGGCCGCAACGTTTTCCGGATGGGTAAACAGAATAATCTCCAATTCACTCAGCGTCATCTCATCGATAGCACTGGCAACACCAGCCGCGATGAGCCCGGGTGACTGTGTGCAATGGGCGCTGATGTTGAAACCTATGGAAGCTGTTCTCGCTGCAAGAGCAGGGTTACCGTCATGTAGGATCACGGCGCTTTCGCCTAAAAGAACCTTTGCCATTCTTCGAATTTCGCCTAACTCGGGATAGAGAGTAAACGAACCTCGCGAATAATCTCTGGTAAATACGCAGTGCGGATAGCGGGAGGCGGAATGGATTAGATCAAACGCCTCATGCTTATTCTGTACGATTGCGCGGGCTCCATCGACCTGTTGAACGGTTGCATTTGACTTAGAAGCAAGACCGAGAACAGTTTCATCTTCAGGGGTAATCACGCGCGTCGCCGTAAGCATCTCATGCCATTTCAGGTAAACCTGAAATGCGTTTTGTTCACCAGGAGGGATCTTTTGCTGAAGATCTTCAGATGTTACTGGATAGCCGGCTGCCTTTGCTGCTGAAATCTCCCTCGCCAACAGATCACGTGTGGCAGGCGGCTGCGCACTAGCGCTGTTAGCCAGTATGGAAAGGAGGGTGATGACAGTTGCCAGAGTGTTTAGTCGTGTGTTAGAAGTACTCATCATCACAATATGTCTCGTAGGTTGATCAACAGCCGAAATCACATTTTTGCTATTGAAGGTATGCCATCCTTAGTAATCGTTGGCTGGCGCATTGCTTGCAACTAGTGTAACTTGATGTTTAACCGTATCGACATCAATTCCGACCCGGTGATGTACCATTAATAAGCAGATTACCTTGCTTGAGCCAGATGTGTGCGTGGTTGGGCGGCATGGGATAGGTCTTGCCATTTACCTGAAACACGCCATTGCCTATTGAGACGCTTGCGTCTCGCGCCGAATAGGTCACACTTTCACCGGAAAGTACGTTATCGTCAACCTGAATTGTATAGGTTCGATTTCGCGTTGCGACCGACTCGGCCCTCCTAGCGGCGGAGTAACCAATCGCAGCGGTAGTAATCAGCGCTGCGAGGAACGCAATTCTGTGAATGAGATAATCAGCCGAACCGCGAAACGAAAGCAAAACTAGAACAGGAATGAAACATACCACACCTATTGGTATGATCGTCATTAGGAGCGCCTGATCCGACCGATTGTAGCGATTGCCGGAAACTCGGTTTACCATTGGATCATCCAAAGCGTATTCGATGTTGAGAACGCCTGTTCTCAGTCCAGTCGTATTGCTATCCAATAACGCGGTTCCACAATACCGCTGCCCCCCTGCAAGCTCGAATGTGTATTGAACTGTGTCCGGGCGTCGCGACGAGGCATTTAAACCTGCGCCCTGGGCTCGAACCTTTGATACGCTGCCAGTAATGGCTCCATGGTCTCGGTCGATCCTGGAAGAATCCTCAGCCTCACGTAACCTAACACTAGCAATCTTACCGGAGACGAAGCCGACTGCTAACTCAAATGTCAGCGCGATGATTACTGGAACGATGACGAGCGCAATACGTACAGCTAGCGATGCGCGTGGAGGCATGGGATTATCGTTCATTTTGTTTCTACATCAAACACATATTCGCCCGATGCCAGGTTAATCTCCGCACCAGATTTGCCCCACGTGGCGCTCAACCCTTGAACGGAAAGCGCCTTACCGCGTTCTAAGATAGTGTTTCCTTGCTCTGCCTGCAGTACTGCCGTAGCTGTACAATTGGGCGGAATCGAGATGCGATACTGAGTCATCCCCGATTTTCGTGTCCATCCGCACTTGATCTTTCCGTTCGGTGAATCGTGCCAGCAACAAACGGAATCTACCGAAGGCAGAAGTTGTGGGGCGATGGTAAAGTGGCGGAAACCTGGACCATCCGGTGATGGTCGTATGCCTCCCGGCCCTTGAATGAACCATGCATCTCCACACGCCTGCATTGGGTGGTTCAGAGATCGTGCTCCCCACTTTTTATCGAGTTCAGGCTCACCCCAGCACTCCCAGAAAGTTGTAGCTCCAAGACTGAAAAGATGCCCTATGGAAGGGTAAGTGGTCTGATGCAGCAGTTTCATGGCAATATCCGCGTGGTTTGATTGAACTAGCATATCATTGAGCCATCGGCTGCCAAAGATGCCCGTTGTGTGATGGTAATCGTGTACCGTGACATCGTTTTGGAGGGTTTTTTCCACTGCTGCAATTTCGCCTTTTGAGCACAAATTGAATGCGAGACATAGCGCATTGCCAGTCTGGCTTCCAAAGCTGTGCAGGCGTGTGTTGAAGAATTGCTTCAGCAGAGCGTCATGCGCAACGGAGCGATCATGGTCAAACTCGTCAGCGTCTTTTTCAGCGCCCTGCAGTCTGGCAATCTTGGCCGTGACGTCGGCCGCGCGGCAGAACCATGCAGTCGTTGTAAGCGCTGGAGGCGTTTCCGTGGGCTCGACAGATCCGGGTGGGCACCAGTCGCCAAGACCCTCCGTAAGGATGCCATCTTTGCTGGTGCTGTATGCAGCACGAACAAAGCGCGCCATCAGTGGGTAGCACCTGTTTAGCTCAGTCCTGTCCCCGTAGTAGAGCCAATGAAAATAGGGCAGCATTACCACCGCGACACCCCAGTCGATCGGCCCCGAAGCGCCAGCGATACGTTTGCCGGGTACCACGGCAGGCGGCCTATCCGAAACCCAACCCGCATCGAGGTCTTCAATATACTTCTGCCAGAAGCCAGACATATCGAAGCTCAAGGCTGCCATTTCGGCATCAGCATGTGCGTCGCCGAGCCATCCGCATCGTTCTCGCGCTGGACAGTCGGTCGGGTGGCCGTGAAGATTGCTGATAAGCGTCCAGATAGCTGTTTGGTGGATTCGGTTGAGAATAGGATCGGAGCATACAAACCCGCCCGATGGCTTCACATCGTTGTGAACCACAATACCTTTGAGCGTTGGTGGAGCGCCAGCTATCGGGATGCCCGTGACCTCAACGTATCGGAATCCGTGGTATGTAAATCGTGGTTCCCAGGTTTCGATACCTTTCCCAGAGCAGATGTAACGATCAATCTGCTCCACGTTTGTAGCGAAAACTCCAGTGCTGGCCGTATCGATCTCTCCAGTCTTGGGATCTATCGTCTCGGCGAATCGGAATCTCAGTTCGGTACCAGCAATATATCTGGCTTTGATTCTCACCCAACCTGCGAAGTTCTGCCCGAGGTCGTAAATATACCGACTTTGTGTCTGACGAGTTATCTTTACTGGGCTAATCTCTGCGCAGCGTCGTATAGGCGGGAGGGGTAGTAGAACAGGCGTTCCGACTGGGCCAGACGCAAGCTGCACGTGCTCCCATCCAGTTGATCCGTTCCAATCAATTTCGAGTCGGGCATCATACGCTTCGCCGCCATACACGTTGTTTTGAACCACTGGACCCGGCGCTGCTTGCCATACCGGAGAGCTAACCAGTGCGATACGTGTGCCATTGGGATATTCAGCTTCGATGCGCGCCTTGATTGCCGGATGACCATAGACAAAACCACCGAACGCCTTTTCCTGATTGTACCAGCCATTACCGAGGATGACGCCAATGAGATTTTTGCCACTACACACCAGTGGCGTGATATCGTAACAAGAGTAGAGAACGTGGTGAGGATACTCCGTCTGTGCGGGCTCCAGTACCCGATCGTCCGCTTTACGACCATTGACATAGAGCTCATGGTAGCCAGCGCTGCATATGTAGGCGCGTACGGCGACGTAGTCCGGTTTCAGTTGCAAAGATTGACGCATGCAAGGTGCGCCAGCGTTCTCCACTGCGTGCGCCGCGCCGATCCACGCTGCATTCCAGTCGGCTGGTTTGAGGCCCGTATCCCAGAAAGACGCCGAACTCCAATCGCTGGCTTGGCCGTGTTCATCCCAGATCTGAACCTTCCAGAAGTACCGATGGGCCGACTTTAGTGGCGTACCGCGGTACCGTATCCATGCGGTTTCACTGCCAACGATTTTGCCGCTGTCCCACATATCGGCCTTTCCGGGCCTCAGCGATGCTACCTTAGATGCGACGAGGACTCGATAGCCGGTCTGGCAGACATTTCGTGCAGATGGATCCCTGCTCTCGAGCTTCCAGGTAAGTCGAGGTGTGTCAGTTCCGATGAAAGTCGGACCAGCTTTGCCCTCGCAAAGCAGTTGGCGAACACGGATGCTGCTAGCCGCAGCCACATCGAGAACGGAAATAGCGACAATGAGGGGCAGAATTAGTTGGATGGCAGTCCGTAGCTTAATCATGAATAACCTTGAGTATTTAGTTTGTGTGGTATCGGTCGTAGCTGCTTAGTTAACCACTTGGCCAATGCATTGCAGGCTAGATATCCAGTCTATCAGATTGTGAGCAGAAAGTGGTGCGGAGAACGGCACGCAGCAAAACGCCAGGGTCCATTCTGGACACAATTACTTATGTCCGGGCGCCCTGGCGAGATGATAGCTAATCTAAGAGGACAAATAAGGGATCATTTGGCACACGTTCCTGGTTCGGGCTGTGATCTGTCGAAATCTGGTCGGAACATGTAGCTGTGCGCGTAATACTGGTCGTACCAGCTGAGCTGAGGATATCCTCCTGAATTGTAGGTGCAGCCCGGATCGGTTTCTTTGCTGGTCATCGAAGGCTGAGTGCTGGCCCCGACACGCTGCCACTTAGAATGTCCATCGGCGTATGTAAAGATCTGACCACCTGTGTGTACTGTTGTTGGGCCATCGATGCCGCCGACCGATGCAGACCACATCCAGTCTACGCATCCGTTTGAGACTTGATCGCAGTTTCCACTCTGGTACATACATGATGCAGCCGAAAAGCAAACCATGTTCGGGTTCGCTCGCTGATAGCCCAGCAACTTTGCCTTTCCGTCGCCTTCCCATAGCAACGGGCAAGTTGCAGGTGTATTAATTCCCGCATCCGAATAGCCGTGAAGGTCCCCATTGTACGAGTACGTTACGGGCACCGGAGCAATTGAGGATGTGGGATACGTGCCGGCTATCCGTGCATTTCCTGCGCTTGGGCACGCCAATAACTGGTAGTTCTTCGTGTACGCATAGGTAGAGTTGGCCCAGAAACAGTTGTTCGAGTCGTACTGAGCCTGCGATTGCCCTGGCATCCAATTGTAAGGAACTGGTATGTATCTAAGCGATTGCCAAAGTCCATTCACAGCGCCATATGCTAATGGCATGGCCTCATCGTAGTCTTGGATGTACATTAGGATGGCGGTCCCTAGCTGCTTTTGGTTGGAAAGGCAAGACGTCTGCCGTGCCTTTTCTCTCGCCATGGAAAATACTGGGAATAAGATTGCTGCAAGAATAGCAATAATTGCTATTACCACTAACAGCTCGATTAGTGTAAACCCCGATGTCTTAATTCGATCTCGCATGTGTTTCTCCAAAAAACCAAACCGGTCACTGTTCATTCGATCGCATATGGCTGAATGCCGAGCTCAAGGTGGGAAGAAATAACTGTGCCCAATTCAATGGCGACGACACTAACCCATATTATCGATCATTCCGCTATTGATAGGACGCGGCGCCCTCATGAGCGCCCCTTATCACAACGACGGATGAACGCTCGAATCGATTGCAGCACACTGTATAGGATGCATAATGTGTGCCGCAAGTTACGCACAATAAAAATACGACATCATTTGGGAATATGTTCCGGATCGACGGACAGAAAGAGCGCCCTGCGATTTATTACGCGTTATGGATTCACATTGCAATTCAACCAGACGAATCGTTCAGACAGCCCCACGATCAGTTAGTTTAACTGCGACGCCGGGAGTATTATGTGGTGAAGGTAGCCAAATCTGTGGCCCTAATTTATCTGCTCACGATAGTGCGAGGAAATTGCGTGGTTATGCAAACCAGCCAGGCGCGCCGCATTGAAGCCGCGCGCCTGGGGAATACTGAGAGAAATCGGCGGAATCCGATGTGATCAATTGTTGCAGATGCCGGGTTCTGGCTGAGATCTGTCAAAGTCCGGGCGGAACATATACCCATGTGCATAGTACTGATCGTACCAGCTGAGCTGTGGATATCCATTAGTATTGTATGTGCAGCCAGGATCGGTTTCCTTACTACTTATTGCTGGTTGAAGGCTTGTTCCAACCCGCTGCCACTTCGAATGACCATCTGAAAACGTAAAATTCTGACCGCCAGAGTGAACAGTTGTGGGGCCATCAATTCCGCCTACAGATGCCGACATTACCCAGTCTACACAGCCGTTAGTCGTCTGATCGCAATTCCCACTGCGGTATACGCAGGTAGCATTCCCGAAACATACCATGTTGGGGTTGGCACGCTGGTAACCCAAAACCTTCGCTTTCCCATCCCCTTCCCACAGTACAGGGCAGGTTGATGGTGTGGTTATGCCGGCCAAGGTGTAGCCGTGTAGGTCGCCGTTATAGGAGTAGGATACGTCAACGGGAGCGATCGTGGATGCGGGATTAGCGTTCTTAAGGCGGATTTCAGGCGCACTGGGGCATGCCAGAACCTGGTAATTCTTAGTATAGGCGTACGTGGCGTTAGCCCAAAAGCAGTTGTTAGCATCGTACTCTGCCTGGGATTGTCCTGGCAGCCAGTTGTACGGAACGGGCACGTATCTTAACGACTGCCAAAGTCCATTGACGGTGCCATAAGCTAACGGCAGCGTTTCATCGAAATCCTGCGTGTACATCAAAATCGCTGTTCCAAGCTGCTTCTGGTTGGAAAGGCATGAGGTCTGCCGAGCTTTTTCTCTTACCTGTGCGAAAACTGGGAATAGGATCGATGCGAGTATGGCTATTATTGCTATAACTACCAATAGTTCGATCAGTGTAAATCCATGTGTTTTGGTGCGAACTCTCATTTTGGTGCTCCAAATAATGCAATTCGGTTTCTTTTCAATTGATCTCATACGGCTGCAAACCCAAATGGGGCGGATCGTCTGCGCCTGGATTGATGAATACAGTATTTCCGATACGAGTTGTTGGCAGAGATC
>CAIXIX010000284.1 GCA_903919615.1 uncultured Chthonomonas sp. | reverse complement strand
TGCCAAGGAAGGTGTTGGTGCGAGCCATGCCACCCCGGCTCTTCTGTACAACGAGTCCATGTACGAGCGCGGTAACGGCTAACCAGGGGAAGAAGGATGCATTTTCCACAGGATCCCATGCCCAGAAGCCGTGCCATCCTTGCGTTTCATATGCCCAGTAGCCACCCATAAACAGGCCAATGCCGAGTGTGCCGCAGGAGAGCAGCGCATAAGGCATTACCCGGGTTGTCCAGTCTCGGTAGTCACGCCAGATAAGAGCCGCAACTGCATAACAGAAGGGCACTAGGAGCGAAGCAAATCCGAAAAAGATCGTTGGCGGATGGATGGTCATCCAGTAGTTCTGGAGCGACGGGTTGAGGCCCTGACCTTCCATGGGTGGAAAATGCCAATCCGGATTAGCTGCCAGCTGATCGTGAGTGGGGATCGGCAGCAAAATAAACGGGCTTTGCTTGATCAGAATTGCTGCCAGCATGCCTAGCACGGAAACATAGAAAGGCATGACGCGGGCTTCATATCGACCCGCCTTTGCAAAAACCAGGAATCCGAGTATCGCGGTCCACGAACCCCACAGCAGAAAGCTGCCTTCCTGACCGGACCATGAAGCTGCGAGACGATACCACTGATTCATACCAGTGCCGGTATGATCAGCCGCGTATTTATATTCGAAATGGTATCCGTAAACGATCGCCATTAGCAGCCCAAAACAGAGCAGCATGGAGAAGGCGGTTACGGTGAAAAAAGCCCGTCCAAGCAGGACGGGCCGTTTGTCGGTCTTACGCACAAGTGCTGCTATGTAGGCTCCAATGGTAGCAAGGGATGCAATCAGACAGACCACCAGAGAGATCTTGCCTACTGTGCCAGCGGTTGTCCAGATCGGCCCGAGTTGACCCATTAAATCTGTCCTCCAGACGGCTTCTTCGCATAATCAACCTTGTAGCTGTCGTACTTTGACGGACACTGTACAGAAAGGCTATCGGAATTAAAGAACTCCTTGCCGGAAGCGTCCCTGGTCATTGAACCAGACGCAGAGAGCCCCTTAGCCGCATCAAAGGCATCGGGCTTGGCGCCGTGATAGACAACTTCGCAAATCTCGTTGTTCTTATCCATGATCCAAAAGCGAAAAGCGCTCGACGAAGTATCCCAATGTGCGGGATGGACCTCATCCTTAACGATAAGACCGCGGAGCTGAACCGTTCCGCTCGATTTGCGAGCAGTTTTCACATCTACGAACGGGCTCATTGAGCTGCTAAAGGCCCACAGTGTGAAACCCAGCGCAAGGCTGATAACCAAAAATCCGATGAAATATGCTTTTTTCACAGGTCGTCCTGCTCTTTCTCGGTGTGCTCGAGACGGCGTAGTGTACGGTCTATATGTACAAGATACGCAAACACACCCAGCCAAGTTATCAGTGGCACCGACATAATCAGCGCCAGTATTGTAGAATGGCTCACCTTGCTGCCTCCTTTTTAGCTACTAGCCTGTATGCTCTCAGTCGCAGTTGGAAGAGCCAGATGAACAGTAGTGTAAACGCGAGTATCGAACACCAAAGGATTAGCCTGTAGTCTGGACTTGTGTTTCCAGAGTTCTGAAGCACCTTGGTTGGATGATTTGTTTCAAGAATACGCGGCACAGCCCAAATCAGGAACTGCTGCGGAACGAGCGCAATGAGACAGTAGACTGCCGACAGATTAGCTCGCTTTGTCGGGTTGGAGTTTAGCGCGCCCCGAAGAATGAGGTAAGACGAGTATAGCAGCAATGTGATTACGATGGATGTTTCACGAGGATCCCAGTTCCAGAACACTCCCCATTGAATTCCCGCAAAAATGCTGCCTGTAATCGTTGCCAGCAGGCAAAATAGCGCGCCTAACTCCATACTAATTGCCGCTTTTGCGTCGATCTCCAGCGTACTGCGCTTGCTAGAGAAGAGGTAGATTACCGAAAAGTACATTCCGACGAAATAGCATACGGAGGCGAGGATAGCTGAGGGCACATGGAAGAAGACAGCGCGTGCCTTATCTCCACTCTCTCCGAATCCTGCCGCCCCTTTCGCAATAAAAAAGGCGCCGTAGATCACGAAAATCATCAGGAAACCTGTCCCCAATTTCCACCAGGCGCCTGTCATTGGTGGGACTTGAGATTTCGAATTAGCCGCAACGCCTGCGGTTGTATCTGCCATCTAAATCTACTCTTCCCATACGAATCGGAATGTAAACGCGCTCACGCTAATCAGCAGTATGCCGAAGCTAATGAGTCCGCCAACATCCTGTACTGTCTTTATAGTATGTGCTGCCGCGTCCGTGCTATCGGAATACAGCGTGTTAGCCGCATTCAGCAGCAGCATCAAGAACACCGTTATTATCGGTAAGCCTATTGCGCCAAACAGCGCGCCAGATCCTCTTGCTTTCGCAGCGAGCGCTGCTACGATCGTTGCTGTGCTGCCCAGCCCAATGCACCCTGCAAGCATTAAGGTCAGGAAAACAGGCCAGTTGCCTGCTTGCATCCCTGTCAAACCCATGTAAAACGGTGTCACCAGCAAGGCGACTGCAAACAGCAGGGTCAGGTTAAACGCGAGTTTACCTGTATAGACGCCAGCAGGCGACATGCTCAGCCGAAGAGCCGTGACAGTGCCGGCCTCCTCCTCATGAACGAAGCTGTGTGCCAGCCCCGCAAAGGCCGCGAAGCACAGCAGAGTCCAGAGCAGGCCCATTTTGCTTGCTGCCGACCAGGCAGGAAACATCGCCGCGGTCACGTCCGCGGGCCGAATGATGTCGATCGGCAGGTCCAGCATCCGCAGGGTCATCACTTCTCGCAGCCCTCGCGTCGCCAGCGCGACCAACAAAAGGCTGGAGAACGCGAATAGACCCACTGAGTTAATTGCGACTCTGGTCCGTAACTCTGCGCGCAGGTCTTTCAAGAAAAGACAGCGGGCCTGTGCCATCCAGTTGGACGCGTCGTTCGGGCCGGTTGATGCCTTCATTCACCACGCTCCAGATGGATCAGTGGCTCACCCCAACTCGTCTCTCGCGGTTCATTGGTGGCAACGATCGCGAGTGCGCCATCAGTTCTGGCCTGGTGGCACCGAACAATTCGTTCAACCATCGCCATTCCGTCGGAATCCAGGTTTGCGGTCGGCTCATCTAACAGCAGCACTTTAGGTCGGCCCAGGAGCGCAAATGCATACTTGAGGCGCTGCCGCATGCCAGATGAGTAGCCGCCAACCAGGTCTCGCCCACGACCGCGCAAACCAACCTCGGTGAGGGCCTCCACAAGCATCGCTCTGTCTGCTTTAATTCCCTTCAACGAAGCGAAGAACGTCAGGTTCTCTGCGCCTGTCAATTCCTTATAGAGCGTAAGGTCCGGAGCGACCATACCAATCATATGGCGTCGCATCTGCGTATCAAGATAACTGCCGTCGGTTTCAAACGTTACATCGCCGCTGTCGGCTTCAAGCAGGCCAGCGATAATGCGAAGAAGCGTACTCTTACCGGAGCCGTTCGAACCTGTGATAATGCCAGTCTGGCCCGAGGAGATGGATGCGGACAGATTATCGAAGACAGTCCTGCCGCCAAATCGGTGTGATACGTGGTTCAGGCAGACATGGATGCGACGCGTTGAAGAGCTTGCAGACAGCCCATCCTGCGCTGCCTTTTCGGTGTCCGATTCCTCCTGATTCACCTGCTTTAGAACTCCGCAAACCGTCTTAGTTACGCTCAAATTCTCGATTTCGATTATACCACAGCGCACGACCGATACGTCCGCGAAACGGCGGACTCCGGGCGCCTCGTGTAAGGCGAATCCTCTTGCTTTTTCACGGTCGCTATGCTATACTTTTGAAAGCAGTCACATTACGGGCCGTATGTGAAGAGTGGGTCAAGGCCCACTCTTTTGTCATTTTTGGCCTATATGGACACGCCGAGTTACGCGCTAGCGCGGGCATCGGAGTGCAGATTTACATACAATAACGACCGGCACGCTATGGGCACACTTTAACGCACCGAGCCAACCGGGCGTACTAATACTGGCCACAAGTTAAGACGGCGGCAGGAGAGAAGCGGCTATGAGCGAATTTATTGAAGCCCTCCAGCAGATCGCTAAAGAGAAGGATATACCGCTCGATACTCTGATTGAGACGGTTGAGTCCGCGTTAGCCACCGCCTATAAGCGAAATAACCCCACGAACGGCGAAATTCGTGTGCGTATTGATTCAGCTAAATCCGCCGCTAATCCTTTCCGAGTGTTTTGCGAAAAGTTAGTTGTTGATGAGGTTGAGGACGACTACGCTCAGATCTCCCTCACAGAGGCTCGCACCGTCAATCCAGATATCCTGGCGGGTGAGGTGCTCGCGTACGATGTGCCGCAGGGCAATTTCGGTCGTATCGCAGCTCAAACAGCAAAGCAGGTGGTCGTACAGCGCATCCGCGAAGCTGAACGTAAAAAGATATTTGACGAGTTCAACGAGCGAGTAGGTGAAGTTGTTACCGGCACCGTTCAGAGGCGCGAAGGTCGCAACGTTATCATCGGCCTTGGCAAGCTCGATGCCATGCTCCCGACCCAGGAGCAAGTAGACTCTGAACCTTATCGGTTCAACGACCGTATTAAGGTGTACGTGCTTGAAGTTCGAGACTCGCCCAAAGGCCCGCAAGTCATCGTTTCGAGAACACACCCGAGTTTGATACGGCGATTGTTCGAACTTGAAGTTCCAGAGATTGCCGATGGTATTGTGACGATTAAGAGCGTCGCACGCGAGCCTGGTGCACGCTCGAAGATTGCCGTCGTTAGCAGAGATGAGAAGGTTGATCCTGTAGGCGCCTGTGTCGGGCACCGCGGCAGCCGAGTTCAGGCAGTCGTCAATGAAATGTACGATGAGAAGATCGATATCGTGC
>CAIXIX010000283.1 GCA_903919615.1 uncultured Chthonomonas sp. | reverse complement strand
TGCTGCGCGGCACCGGCAAGCGCCTCTGGTTCCTGATGGATCCTCTCGAAGACGATCTTACTCGATCGCAGTCGGATTACAAAACGCACTACGAGCAGACGCTCATCGCTGCGATGCTCTTCCCTGAAGTAGATTCCTATGAGGTGATGCCCTGGCCAGAGCGAATTTACGGCCACATGCCCCCGGAATATGCTACCGAGATCAATTCAGCCGTTGCTGCCCTGCAAGATATGCACGATCAACGGCCTGTAGAGGGGGCGCCGGCATCGGCGGCTACCATCGGCGCCTTTGTCTCGGACTCGATGCAGTTTCAGCGATCTGGACCCGGCTCCAGCGACTTCGACGGGGTCTTTGGGCTAACATTGCCGCTGCTGGAGCGTGGTGTGCCGGTGCAGGCTGTCTCGCTAGACCGTGCGGCAGAGCCTGGATATCTCCGAGCATTCAAAACCCTCATCCTTAGCTACGACTTTCAGAAGCCACTCGAAGCGGCCAACCAGAACGCACTGGCCGATTGGGTCCGTCACGGCGGCACGCTGATCTATGTAGGTGGCGCCAACGCCTTTAACACGCTAGCGGACTCCTGGTGGGCACAGCAGAAGCTCAACAATCCAATCGATGACCTGTGGAATCGGCTCGGAATACAAACCGGCAAAGCCGCGAAACCGGTAGTGGCAGCCAAAGAGGATCTCTCAAAATTCGAGCGGATCTCCGAAACAGATGGCGCCGAACATAACCTTGGCAATCGACGAACCATAACGCTGGATCTCAGCCAGTTCTGCGCCGCTACAGGCAGCGTCGCAGTTAGATTTTCAGATGCGACGCCGGAAGATGGATGGGGTCCCTATCTCTTTTCAACGGAGATACGTGTGAACGGGCAGCTCGCGGCGACGTTTGCAGCAGGCTCAGACATCGAAAGCCGGTTCATCGCTTACGATGGCGGCTCGCAATATAATGGAACGGCCAGGTTTGCGGACGGTAAGACAAGCTGGACCTACCAGTTCGATCACCTTCCTCGAGGATCGAAAATCGAGATGACCGTGGATATCGGCAATGGTTACGTGATATCGGCCTCTCCGGCTGAGCCGATCTTCGGCCACACGCTTATTGCCGGCACGGCATCGCCAAGCCTTCGAAAGGCTTTCCCCAGGCTGCGCATCAGCACCGATTATGATGCCACCGTCTACCCGGATGTTGTGGCAGTGGCAGATCCGTCGATGTTCAACAAACCGGCGATTCGCCCGGGGCCGCCAATCCCACTATATACATTGCGATCGGGCGGCACGCCGATCTGGATGCGTCCGGTTGGAGACGGGCTTGTCATCAACGCGGGCGTTGCCGCAGGCTTTTTCACAGCGAACTCGAGAGCCGCGGGCCTTCTGAGAGCGCTAGTTCAATACGGGCAGCAGAGAGCGGGCGGCGTCTATCGCGAACCGCGTTCCCTCAGGCTCCGCCGAGGGCGATTCACGATCATCCACACCTTTCAGGGACGAGAGCAGGTGGAGGGCAGAACGATAGATGTCCTCTCCCCAACACTCAATGTAGCGGAAGACCGAATTATCGCGCCAAACAGTCAGGCGCTGCTTTACGATCTGGGAGATGAGGATGAACTGCCGCACATCGGCTACGTATCTGGGCGCGTAGAAGCCAGGCTGGAAACTCCAACAACAACGGCGTTTTACGCCCGAGGCGCCCTCCGCACAAATGGCGTGGCCCGGCTGCATTCTGGCGGCAGGTCTGTTGCTGGCGTCAAAGGGATGGATCGCCTTGGTCGTCCAATTGATGTTCAGTTCGAGGCCGAAGGGAACACGGTTCTGCTCCATTATCCGAACGATCCGGATGGCGTCGTCGTTCGAGTCGGATGGAAGCAGTAATCTAGCTCTCTCCAGAGCGTCAAGGCTGGTACGAGCAACCATGATGTGATATAATCTGTTCGCTAACCAGACGAACGTGGTGCGATTTACTGTGCACGCTTGCGGGAAAGAATCATGTCTAACGAAAACCGATTGCTCTCCTCTGTCCATTCTGTTACGCGGCTATTGTCATCCTCGGTCAACCCGGATAACGCACTCCAGTTAATGCTCGAGGCGGCGATTCAGGCCGTTGAAGCATCGGGCGGTTCTATCCTGCTGCACGATGCTGCAAGAAAACAGCTATGGTTCAGCCTGGTTCTGGGTGGCGAATCCCAGGGTGCAACCCATCACGCATCCGCAGTGGCGCTCTTCGGCGAAGCGATTCAGGATGATGAAGGCATTGCCGGACAGGTTTTTCAGTCGCTGAAACCGCACATCGATAACAGCATCGGCGATAACCCGCAGCACGCGCGGCGCATCGATGAGCAGTTTGAATACACAACCCGCAACCTGATTACCGTTCCTCTGATCTATCCGGGCGGACAGCCGTTTGGCGTGATGCAGCTTCTTAATAAGATTGAAGGTGACTTCACCGAGGACGATCTGATCGTCCTCGATATCGTCGCTAACATCTCTTCAATGAACGTCTACAACTCTAACCTTGCAGCAGAGGCGCGTCGAACAAAATCTTTGGACTACCTCGGACGGATCATCCACGACGTGGAGAACAAGGTTGTTCAGCTCGACGGACCGCTGCACGCTTTGACGGCTGCTCAGGAGTACGCCCTGACGACACTCGGCGCAGATGAGACTATCCGCAAGGAGCTTGCCGAAAAGGCTGCAACCGTGAGCGCCGGCATTCACGATCTGATGCGCTACACGGAATTCATGGCGGGTGCGGTAGCGGGTGAGCCATTCCGATTGAATCGGGTCGACGGCGACCTGCTCGCAACCATCGAGAGACAGCTTGTACTCCTCGATTCCGTCGTTACGGAACGCGGAGTTGCTCTCATCAGGGATTATCATCCAGATCCCGCGCTCGTTTTTCCGTTCGACAGCTTCCTCATTGAACGTGCCGTTTACAATCTGGTTAACAACGCACTGAAGGCGACCCCGGCGGAGGGAACCATCACGGTTAGTGTGGCGCTGGATGGCGATTCGGCCGTTGTCTCGGTGCAGGATACAGGAATGGGGATGCAGCCCAATGTGCTTACCCGCATCCTCACCGGTAATTCTACGGCGCCAGCATCTGGCGGGCCGGGGCTCAGTACTTCTATCGTTCGTGAAGTCGCGGAGATGCACGGCGGCGTATTCGAAGGTTCTAGCCAGCCAGGCGTGGGAACTACCTTCAGCCTCAGGCTGCCGATCCACATAATTGAAGAAGCATAACGGTAAGGCTTAAATCTGGACGATCTATCAGACACCCCGCTTGCTTCGACTATGCAGCATCGGGGTGTTCTGCTTTTTGCATACTGGCAAAACCACGCATGATATCAGACATCACGTTTCGAAATCTAAAGGCTGAGTGTGAATCCGCAATGGCTGAAACGCTGACACACTGCGACGGATGCGACCTGTGCGGACTGAGATGCTCTTCAGGCGTGCCCTGCACGCTTGAAGAGTGGGACGGTGTGAAGGACTTTATTAACGCGGCGGACGAGTTGACCCGAGCGAAGATATCTTGCGTCGCAAGGCAGGACAAGACACTGTCCTTGGGAGATGACGTCTCTGTCCAGATGTGCCGCTACCGAGACATGGAGAGCGGTGGATGTGTGGTCTATCCGGCACGCCCTTTGATCTGTCGGCTCTTGGGCCACGTCCCATGGATGCCATGCCCGGTAGACAAGGTGCCGCACACGATTCCAGTGGAGAAATCCGTGGAACTGATGCGAAGCTATTCAGAATTTGAAAGAAACACGTTTGAGCAGTGGGAGGAGAAGGAATGAGCGGTTTGAGCGGCGCTGAGATAGCACAGGAGCATGAACAGCTTCTGGCTGATATCGCGCAGACACACACAGAGTACGGTAAGGCAGCATTCTGGTGGATGGGCCAGCACACATTTATCGTTAAGGCCGGGGATACCGTCATCTATATTGACCCCTGGTTTCCGGCATGGGAGTCTCGACAGACAAGGCCGCTGATTACGCCTGAGGAGGCAAAGTTCGCCGATCTTGCGCTAATCACACACGGTCACGGCGATCATCTCTGCCCGGAAACGCTGCCAGATATGGTGATAGCGTCACCAAACGCCCTGTTCATTGGTCCGAGAACAGAAACAGAACGACTGCTCGGTGAATGCAAGATACCTGCCGAACGACTTATCACGGTGAGTGCTGGTGAGACGGTAATAAGCAAGGATGTAAAAGTTACTGCGCTGCGTGCAAAGCACGAGATGTTTGATGAACATCCCGAACTTGGATTTCCTTACCTCGGCTACGTCGTGGAGGTTAACGGTGTCACGTTCTACCATGCAGGCGATACCATCCCTTACGAAGGGATGCTGACCACACTTCAGAAGTGGCCGCATTTTGACGCACTATTTCTGCCTATCAATGGACGAGATGCAACTCGATTTCTCAGCGGTTGTCTTGGAAATCTGAGCTATCAGGAAGCTGCCGAGCTTGCAGGCGACCTGCAGCCGTCTCTGGTTGCTCCGGCGCACTACGACATGTTCGTTGGCAATCAGGAAGACCCGCAGAACTTCATCGATTTCCTGCAGGCAAAATATCCGACCGTGCCCTACTGGGTAGGTCCGGCGGGCACAAAGGTGATTTTCCCGGGAACGGAATAAGAGTTGGGGGTCAGTGGCTCGGTATTAGGGGTTAGGGTGTTGGGACGGACATAGCGCCCTACACCCTCTGGAAACCGACATCCAAAACAAAATACTCTCCCATTCCGCATCAGCATCGGCTGCGGCGGCATGGGAGAGATTAACTTAACCTCTAAACTTCCAGCCTACGGCTGATCGTAGTCCTTCAGCTCGCGGTACCAGATATTGCGGAAGCGTACTGGATTGCCGTGGTCCTGCAGAACCAGTGAACCACGTGGATCGTGTGGCTGGTAGTTCGGCAATGCGCGATGGTTGGAGTTACCCAGCAGTTCGGCATGGTTGTGGACGCAGACGCCATTGTGAAACACCGTGAAGTAGCCGGGCTTAACGAGCTTGCCATCTGCGAATCGCGGCACCGTAAACAGAATGTCGTACATCTGCCACTGGCCGGGCTTGCGTGTGGCGTTCACGAGGGGTGGATAGGAGCCATAGATCGCTGAGGCGCCGCCATCGGCATAGGTCGGATTGTCCCAGCTATCAAGAACCTGAATTTCGTATCTGCCGAAGAAGATGACTCCGCTGTTTCCTCGCTCCTGGCTTGTGCCAGGGAATTGGCGAGGCTCCTGCCATTCGATGTGAAGCTGGCAATCGCCGATCTGATCGGCGCTCGAAATGGATCCTGTTCCCGGCTTGCACTCCATATAGCCGTTCTCACAAACCCATTTGCAGGGACCGCCCTTATCGTTCTTCCAGTGATCCAGATTGGTGCCATCAAAGAGAATGGTCGCGTCGGAGGGCGCCTTCCCCTGAACCTCCTGCGTGCTGAAGCTTCCCGGATCAATCACTTTTGGCTGAGGTCGATCGCTGTCATGCACATGCCACTTTCCACCTGGCAGCATCGGAGTGTCTTTGTAGCCGATGTGTGGGTTCTGCTGCGCTGCGTAGACGCCTATGGCGATGCCGACGAGCATGAGTGCCGCCAGTCCGCCTGTACGTCGGAGAGATGCTGAGTTCATCATTGTTCCTCTCAAATTAGGTATTGCCGGGTGTTGAAAATCTTCCAGGTCACACACGAGCCAGATTTCATTGTTTGAGCTACTGTGCGACGCGCACGATCTTGCCGGTATCGATCGATTCGATCGCGGCTGCAATTACACGTTGTGCGGCCAGGCCATCTTTGCCGCTTCCGTCGATTTCGGCCGGCGGCGCACGGGGCCCTGCGGGAAGCGCGCGGCCCCGCAGATTACACTGGCCAATTGGCTGGGCCGCGGCACACTCGCAGCCCGCCGGGCGGCCTGCCACCGAGGTTGATTTCACCCGCCTACCCAAGTTGATGTCGCTGCGCCAAAAACTGC
>CAIXIX010000282.1 GCA_903919615.1 uncultured Chthonomonas sp. | reverse complement strand
TGGTGGAATATCGACATGCCACCGGACGCGTTCGCTGCAGAAGCAATAGATGCTCAATTGGCAGGGTATACATCGTATAAGATTAAAGCGCGACCATGGTGGGATATTTACCGGCAGGTTGATGCAATAAGCGCGGTAAGCCCAGGTCAATTTAAGCTGGATCTCGACTGGAATCAGATGCTTCTGAATACCGGTAATGCATCGGCTGTCCTTAATCGGTTAGATCAAAACGAGCGCATAGCAATCTACGAATCGCCTATTTTACAGCGAGACATCGAGGGGCACCGGCAACTGCGTTCCAAGACGACGCGCCCTATCGCGCTGCATTTTGGAGATCCGTCTTTCCCGGATGTAATTCGACATGAAATTTGTGACGGATTTGTCGTTGGCGGCGGCATCGTATCCATTCTAAAGCAAGCTCACCTGTGTGCTGCGTTTGATAAACAGTTCTGGCTTCAGCTCGTGGGCACAGGCATCACTACTGCCCTTTCGGCTCACCTTGGCGCGGTACTTACAAATGCACAATGGCCTTCGGTGAACTGCATGAACAACTATTCGGATGATCTGCTTGTTGCTCCTCTGCAGATCGTGGGCGGATGCATCAGAGTGCCTGAAGAGCCGGGATTGGGAGTTGAACTTGATGAAGATGCACTGTCGCACTACAAAATGGATCCTCCGTACGAGATACCCAGACCAAAGCTCTTGCTTTCAGTCGTATGGGCAACGGGCAGAGTTGTCCACTATTCGAGTATGAAACAGTGCTGGGATGACTGTTTGGCAGGCAACCAGCCCGTGCAGGAGCCTGGAGTTAACATGGAAGTTAATGAAGCAGACGGAACGAATACAGAGGTTGACAAGGTATTTCAACGCGCGCTTATCGCCCCAATACTGGATCAGCGTACTAATGCTTAGATTGTCCACAACAAGGGCGCTGCGTGCGGCTGGGCGTGCCATCGCAATTGCCCTGCTGGGAACCATTTGTACGGCTGCGTTCGCATCTGATGAAAACTACAATGTCGAAGTAGCCGGGGCAAACCTTCATTTTCGTGTTAGAGGGAGCAGCCGGAGTAACCCCTATCTCTTGATTTTGCACGATGGCCCAGGGGGAAATAGTCTGCCGTACCTCCACTGGGGCGAATCGCTGGAAGATCGCTTCAATGTGGTCTACCTGGACCAGCGTGGTTGCGGCCAATCCGCGCGGCATCCATTTGCAAACCCAATGGCGCCTTTAAGAGCCGAGACACAAGCATTTACTTTTGAGAGACTTCTATCCGATATTGAAATGGTGCGCAGGAAGCTCACCATTGATCACTGGTTTCTGCTTGGTCACGGATTCGGCGCCATGCTTGCAACAGAATATGCGTCGCACTTCGGCGCCAGTGTGCTCGGAGTAATCCTCGTGAACCCTATCCTCACCGTACAGATATCGGAAGATAGCGTGCTGGATGCGACACAGTTACTGTGCGATTCCGACTTGCGCAGCAGCGACGCTATTGTTCGGCGCGATGCTACCCTTGTAATAAAGCACATAGCAACAGTTCGATCGCTTCCTGTTGGCGCTGCAAGGTATCTCGAATCTTATGGAATTCTGAGATCAAAGTCGATTGATCTGCAATTTGCAAAGCCATCAGGCGCAAGACAGCTATTCGACGCCACGAATAGCAGCGCTAGATCCTACGGCTACAAGCCCATTGAGCTAGTAAATGCCCTGGAACCTGAGATATCATTACTTCTTAATGATAACCTTGCAAAGCGAGATGTCCGCGCAGAGGCAGCAACACTCAACTGTAAGATGCTTGTGGTTACGGGCAAGCGCGATGCCGCCTCAACGCCAAACCAAACAATTTCACTCGTAGAAAAGTCTGGTTGCCGTATAGTACAATTCGATGGTTCCGGACATTTTCCGTTCATAGAACAGCCTCAGGCGCTCACGAAAGCCATTGTAGGTTTTCTGGAGTCTCAAGCTCATTGACGATGCAATCACGTGGAGAGATAAATGAATCACGGCGAACTTAAATGGACTGAAGTCGAAGCCAACAGCAACAAAGTCGTAGTCTTGCCACTGGGATCTCTCGAACAGCACGGGCACCATCTCCCGATGTTAACCGACTCAATGATTGCAAATGAAATCGCACGGCGAAGCCAGGAAGAGCTCGGAAACGAGGCGGTCTTCCTCCCGGTGTTGTGGACAGGCGCATCGGACCACCATCTTGGCTTCACGGGGACTATAAGCCTTAACAATTCGCTGTACACAGAAGTACTTACAGATCTCCTCGAGAGCCTTATCCTTGCAGGTTACCGAAAGATATTTCTACTAAACGCACATGGGGGTAATATCACACCGGGAAGAATGGCAATCTATGATGTCCATCTTCGTCACCGTAATACTCCTGGGTTATTCATCGCCTTTAGTAGTTGGTGGACTGTAGCCGCTGAACAGATAGCGGCCATAGAGACCCTGGAGCAAAAGATTGTTACTCATGCTTGTGAGCTCGAAACCAGTATGATATTAAGGCTGCGACCTGAACTCGTAGATATGAGCCGGTCGTCTGGGACGTTCATTCCTTTTGATTCCGATTTTTACACTCCAGATTTCTCCAGATTCAGCAGAGTCGACATTGCAAGAGCCTTCGATGAGTTAAGCATTACAGGAGCCTTTGGGAATCCATCCTGTGCGACATCTGAAAAGGGTGAAGCCCTCTTCGGGGCTGCTGTTAAGGAGATCGTTACCTTCATTCGAGAATTTGCGACGTGGCGGGAAATTACAGCCCACTAGTCAATCGCTTTTCAAATGCCGCTCAGCAGCATTTGTACCAATAGAAATCGAGACAAGTTAATCATGTATGGTCACTCACGAGGGCACAATCGCCCATCCAATGGTTCCAAATCTGGCCCTGGCTCCAGATACTCACGACCCCAAGGCCGCCCACCAAGACCAAATGCGCCGCGTCCTACGGGTGGCAGCGCATCGAATAAAAACGACAATACAGGAGCCATCTTCGTCGATAAGTGGCCAACCTCACCATCGAAGGCTCCTGCAGTTGCGAGAGAAAAATACGCCCCGTTTCGGATACTCATAGCAGTGCATCGGCCTCGCTACAGGGGCAGACTTGAACGCGCTGCGCAAATTCCCAGCTGGGATGTGACATCTCTCTTGAACAAGCAAGATGTAGTTGGGCAGGTTGAGAAGGCCCCTGGGCCACCTGACGTGGTGATTATCTCTAGCGATTTTGGACGACAGAAGAGCTATGGCATTTTCAAAGCGATCCAGAAATATCGTCGAGATGGGTTAAAAATCGTTGGTCTCTCGGATGAGTGGGATGAGTGTGAGGATGGGCTAGACCCAAAATCGCTTTGCGATATCCACCTATCGCCACCATACAAGACGATTGAGTTCCGCGAAATGCTGCGTACGATATTTGAGGATATCCGCGGCGAGGTCGCACCGACTTCAGATCTTGGTGAAGATGAAGAAGACGAACAATAATACAGGAGATGATGAGTGTTGTTAACCAAAGAGGAAGTGCGATCGATTTTTCTTGATTCCGGTGCGCTGATGCACGGGCATTTCAAGCTTTCGTCCGGCCGTCATAGCAGTGAGTACTGGGAGAAGTTCTGGGTTCTTCAGTACCCCGATAGAGTCCAATTATTGTGTTCCGAGATAGCGCGACGATTCGCGCTCGACAATATCGAAGTAGTGCTCGGACCAACGACGGGTGGAATTCTTCTGGCCTTTGAGGTGGCGCGCCAACTTGGTGTTCGAGCGCTGTATGCGGAAACAGAAGGCGACAAACGCGCTCTTCGGCGCGGGTTGCAACTCGCTCCCAATACGCGCACACTCATTGTCGACGATATCATGACGACTGGTCTCGCGGTTCAAGAGTGCCTTGATCTTGCAGCCATCCATCAGGCATTAGTAGTCGGAACTGCAGTGCTCGTTGATCGAAGTGGAGGCACAGTAAATCTAGGTACCCGTCAGGAAGCGCTGCTGACCATCGATGTGGTCTCATTTGATCCGTCAGAATGCCCGTTGTGCCAATCTGATGCGCCAATAACAAAACCCGGCAGCCGCAAACTCAGTTGATGTAAAGCGCCGCTGCCGAGATGTTATTGATCTTTCCAAAAGGAGAGCCAGGTGAACTTCACGGGGCTTTTTTTGTTCTTCATTCAGTTAGCCTATAACTACGGTGCTGGTGGCGGGATCGTAGTCGGAGGCGGCGTAGTTGGCGTGCCCTGTGCTGGCTTGCCAGAATTGGGGATCAAAATAGGCTTGCCAGAAGGATCCAATCCAGACGATGGATTTGTAGGCGGCGCCACCGACTTGGTTGGCGTCGTATTGCTGTCTGTAGTCGCCGGGGTACGAGTGGTACCCTTCTTGGTAACCGGCGGCTTCTTCAGGTTTGGCTGATCTTGGGAGAGTTCCTCGATCTGGCTAATAACTGGAGCGCCAGCCTTATTTGCCAGAGCTTTGATTTCCTCGGACGTTGACACGACATGTGGCGTAAGGAAGATCATCAGTTCAACACGTTGCTTCTGTTTCTCACGGCTGCGGAAGAACTGGCCAAGTATCGGGATGTCGCTTAGGACCGGCACTTTATTGATGGTGAGAGTGGATCGGTCTTGAATGAGACCACCAATCACTGCGTATCCCCATCCTTGACCGTCACGGTTGTGTCTGTGTACCTATCATCGAACTCTGGCGCTGTTACTGCATTGGCGCCAGAACCCAGCGTAAGGTTTGTAACCAGGTCACTAGCATCTTCGACGCAGTCCACAGTAACGAGACCATCTCGTGTAATGCGCGGCGTAACGTAGAGTGTAAAGCCGATCGACGCGTAGTCAACAGTATTCGTTAGGACGGTTGAAGTTGAAACAGCGCTTACAGACTGGCCGGTAATGTACGGCACCTGAGTTGCGATATCGACAAGCGCAGGCTGATTGTTTGCCGTAAACACGCGAGGTGTTGCGACAACTCTTACCTTGGTGTCCGTGCCGAGCGCCTGAAGCAATCCCTGATGGTTAGCACTCGAAATTACGGCTTGAAGTCCACTTTGAGTCGAGTCAACGGTAGTCGCAGTGCCAAATCCCGTGGCTGGCAGATTCGTCAAGATGGATCCTGTTGTGGAACCTCCAAGGCCCTTCAGGACATTATTCATGTTAAATCCGAGCTTGGAATCGGTGTTTAACGAGACTTCGGCGACAATCACTTCGATCATCACCTGTCTCGGAATGGTATCCAGGGCATCAACGATGCCCTTAATAGCTTCATAGTTGTTCGGGGTTGTAGTTACGATGATACTATCACCGTTTGGAGACGGTACAACAACGACATTGCCCTGCAACTGTAAGAGCCCCGTAAATGCGCCATTCTGGCCTGGCCCGCCGACTGGCTGGCCAACGGTGTTGCCCCTGTTACCGCCGCCCTGTCCGAAGCCGCCTCCGCCGCCTCTGTTGCCACCAAAGCCGCCGCCACCGAACCCACCAAACTGTCGGGTCAGCGCATCTGTAGCTGCGTTCCCTGCTGAGGTTGGCACGAAACCGTTACTGGTCATTATGCCGGGCACACCGGTGGGCTCTGCAGATCCGCCATTATCCAGGGTGTAGACGTCACCTTGAGTGCCACCGTCTGGTGCGTTTGGAGGTCCGGGGGGAGTGATTGCCCCGTTTGTGGTCCCGCTGCCAATTCTAACCGCAGCCCGGCCACCGGTGTTCGTTGTCGTGGGCCTACGCTGTATTGGATTGTGAGTTGGAACGCCAGCGCCAGACTTCGAACCGCTCCCACCGATGGAGCCCGTAAGCTGCGGATTGTATTGACTGTTACTGCCATTCGATGAGAAAGCTGCAGTAAGCGCAGTTGCTACATCGGATGCCTGTGCATTGTTAAGCGGTATGACAAAGGTAGTCGACTGAACCGCGATGTTAACGTCCATCTGGTCAATCAAATCTTCGATCTTGACCATCTTTTCTGGAGTCGCGGTGATCAGAATGCTGTTTGTGCGAGCTTCAGCAGCTACTTTTGCGAATGGATCCGTACTCTGTGTGACACCGTTCGTGCCAGAACCGCCGCCAAATAGCGCACCGAAGCCTCCAAATGCTCTGCCACCAAATCCTCCGCCGGTCGAACCGCTCGTCAGTGCGCCATGCGCATCTGAAAGCGCCTGGTTGACGGTGCTGGCAATTGTTGTAGCATCGGCATATTTGATTTTGCGGAGCTTGGTGGTAAGCGTATTGGCGTCATCGTCGTCGAGCCTGTTTATAATTGTCTGAGTGATCTGCTCTTGATTGTCTCTCGATGCAACGACTATCAAGCTATTCGTTCCAGGTTCTGCGATCGCGACTACGGACGGCGTACCGCCAGATGCTGCAAGCTGTCCTTGAGCCGGGTTAAAGCCTGGCTGGCCAGGGCCTGGCGCCGGGCCAGACTTACCACGAGTAGTAATTTTGCCATAGATGTTGTTGATAAGATCCGCAATGCCGGTAGCCTCAGCGTGATGCAGTTGGTATACGGCCATCTCAGATCGGGTATTGGTCTTGTCGAGCGCAGCAACAAGCTCGAGTATTCGCTTCACATTAGAGGCCGAATCTGTTATTACTAGTGCGTTGCTGCCAGCAGCGCCTACCAGGCTTGCTCCCTTATTGATCAGAGGCGTTAGTTCTTTGGCGATGGCATCTGCATCAACATTTTCCAGCGGGATGACCTGAGTGATAATCTGGTTTCGGGTATCCAGATTGGCGCTGTCGGTTCCCTGTAAGACCTTCGAACCACCCGACTTAATACCAACATCGAAGGGCACCACTTGTAACAGGTTGTCCTGCTGCTGAATTGTAAAGCCACGAACTGCTAGCACCGACTGTAGTATACGGAATCCTTCATCCAGCGTAACCTGCTTTGGACTGATGATGGTAACGGGCCCTGTAACGCCTGGGTCTGCAACGATTGGAAGTTGCGTCGCATTTGCGAAAACCTTGAGCACATTCGTAATATCCGTGCCGTGGAAATCCATCGAGATCATTGTTCCAGATCTCGTGCCCGACGATTTAAAGCCGGTAGTAGGTGTTGTTCCAAAACCGCCTGGCGTTTGATCCGCAGCTCGGCCACCATTACGATTGCCGCGTCGTCCCCGTTGTGTCGGGTCTCCGCCTGGCGCCTGAGTCGTTCCTGCAGGCGGTGCCTGCACGGTTCCAGGTGATGGTAATTGCGGAGATCCAGCCGCAGGAACCTTAGTGGCACCTGCAGGCGTCTGCGGAACAGCTGCAGACGGCTTTGCCGGGCCTGTGGTGTTGTCCTGGGTTTGAAGTGGCGAGCTCTTCACTGCAGCGCCACCACCCATCATGGCACCGATTCGCAAGAGCATGAGCAGTTCCAAGTTCAATGAGATTGGACTCGATGACGATGATTCAATGGCACCAGATTGGCTGCGAGGGGGCGATTCTAGCAGAGAGATCG
>CAIXIX010000281.1 GCA_903919615.1 uncultured Chthonomonas sp. | reverse complement strand
CGGCTTTGCACCGAAGGACTTCGCAGCCAGTCAGCTACAGGGCGGCTTGGACCTTACCCCGACCGGACTTGCACCGGCTAGTCTAGTCCAGCTTAGCTGGACGCACCCTCACCCCACCTACCCTTTCCGCTGGGGTCCCTCCTCCACGCCCTAGTTGCTGCGCAACGCGCGGAGACCACCGTCGGGCGCGGTAGGGAACCCTCTTCTCCGCTCGCAAGCTCGCAGGGAGAGGGGCCAATGCGCGCGCCTCCGGAACATGGCCGAGATATGATACATAGTTAGGGGTCGTGGAGGGGGATAGGACAATTCATTGTATGGCCGTCGAATAGGAACTGTAACCGAATGCCTCAATCCCAACCTCACCTCAGCTTTCTCACTCACTGCTTAACGTCCTTGCTTCTCCTCAATCTACTCTCCGCCCACCAAGCAGCACACGCGGATGGCAACAACTGGATGGCCTCGATCGATGGTCGGAAAACGATCTCCGAACTATCCATCCCGGGCTCTCACGATGCCGGCGCACGCTTCGAGCCGCTGAAGGGAACGACGAAATGCCAGTCCCTCACCATCTCTGAACAGCTAGATGCCGGTGTGAGGTTTCTGGATATTCGATGTCACAACTCTGGTAATGAGTTCTCCATCTACCACGGCCCCATCTTTCAGAAACTAACCTTTGCCCAGGTACTGGATACCGTTTGCGTCTTCCTTAAAGCCAACCCTACAGAAACCGTAATCATGAGTGTTAAAGAGGAGAACTCCAGTACAGGCGCAACTTTCGCTACCATCTTTGATAACTATGTGGCAAAGAGCCCAGGAATCTGGTATCTGAAGCCGACTATTCCGACGCTTGGCGCCGTTCGGGGCAAGATCGTCTTGTTTCGCAGATTTGCGGGGAATGAAGGCATCCAAGCATCTAGCTGGGCAGACAATCAGACGTTTACAAATGGAGACCTGAAGATTGAAGATTATTACAGCGTGCCAAGCAGCGACGCAAAATGGTCTGCGGTGCTAAACCACTTGAATGCAGCAAAGACTGGGAGCAACCGGTCGCTCTACATTTCTTTCGCGAGCGGCTTTACAACGCGCGCCACTGGTGTGCCAGATATCCTGGCTGTATCCGACACGGTCAACACTCAGCTCAACAGTTACTTCCAGAGTGCAGCCACGGGCAGGTACGGAATCATATTGCTTGATTTCGCTGAGCCTGCGCTGTGCGCAAAGGTTGTTGCGACGAATCCGGCGAAGACAAACTGAAAGGAACGCCTGACGCTCATCGCGAAATTGAGCCAGCGGTATTCCCATGAGGAGATTAAAATGACGGACTTCCCACTCATTAGCAAGAGTGCAAAGATTACGCTGATCGATGGCACTGAAGTGATCAATGCGAGGATTATGCATGTCGGTGAGGGGCTGCTTCAATACCAGGACGCACAGAACGGTCTTGTTTGGATTCCGCTGATCCGGATCAAGGAAATAAAGGAGAGGGGCATAAACCAATCGGCCTAGACGATAGACTCACCGGGTGCAGCAAAGTATCTCGACACAAGCCCCTAATCTCGCTAGATACGCCTTTGTCTTGCTCCAGCAAGCCCCGCAGGTATCAACGTACCATTGCTATGGTTTTTGGCTCCGCGACAGGTATGTGCCAGAGAGGTTGCAATGTCTATATAACGTTTGTGATACCTGCAAAGGGGCATGTTACAAGGGGCAAAACGCGATCTTCGATGGGCACTGATATTTAATCGCTGAGCGATGTTCATGTTGGCTTAGCCATATTGTCCTAATGTTGCGATTATTAACGCGTTCAGTGGATCGAATGCACCCTCACAAGGTCTAAGTTAGTATTGAATTGCTCTACTATTTTAAGGGTGTATGGTTACTCGATTTTAATGGTGTACCGATACTCTATTTTAACGATGCATATATTCTTTGTTTTAATGAATTCTACTATTCTTCTTCGCTCGAGCTCCGCTGATTTATATTCGCCGACAGAAGGCCCTGGGTTAACCCCGAATGGTTTGGCTTGGATGACTCTCAAGCATACTGACGACATCATCATCGCGTTTACGCCTTTGGGCCAACGACAGGGCGGTATGTCCGTTGGGTGTCGTGATATTGGGATCTGCGCCGTGATCGAGCAGCATGCGAACAATGGCTGTGTATCCACGGCTTGCGGCGCACATTAGCGCTGTCCTTCCGGTTCCGGCGGTACCACGCGCATTGATATTTGCACCTGCCTCTAGCAGCACGTGAACGGCGGCAATATTGCGGCGGTTTGTAGCGACTACGAGTGCGGGAACGTCTGTTGCATTCACATCCGCTCCCTTAGAGATTAGCCAGCGCATCATTCGCGCGCTATTTGTTCTCGTGTATCGTGGATCTTTGCGGTATTGCTGCGTGTGCCAGCTAATCGCACATTTCAATGGCGTTCCAGAATAGTCTGCGACGGCATTCACATCGGCCCATCGCGCTGTGAGGTAACGCACCATTGCCAACTTCTTGTTCTCACAGGCGTACATGAGAGGCGTTTCGCCGTATCGGTTTACAGCATTGACATCGGCGCCGTTTGCCACGAGCGCCCTTACAACGGGAAGCGTACCGGACTTAGCGGCGATATGCAGCGGCGTCATTCGGTTTCGTTTGTGCGGATTTCCATTCGAATCTGCTCCAATGGCTATAAGCGAGCGGTACTTACGATGGCTCTTGGTGCCTGTTTGAAGTGGAGTGTAGCGATAGTAGTTTGTCGAGTGTTTCATCGAAACAATATCGTTCAATCGCGATGTTGCGGTAAATTGGGAGTCGGTCGCGCACAAAACAGGGACACTTCGAAACCGGCTGGATAGACGGACACCCTCGACGAGATGATTACAGCTCACTAAGAGGAACCCACGATGCTAGTGACGTCGCGAGAAACATCACGGCATCCGTCCAGTCAAGGCCTTTGTATTGGTCGTGAAAGGTAATTAGCGGCGGTGTACATTGTTATTGCTTCAGACGGCCGCGGCTCGAACCGCCCAACGCTCAGCTTACGACCCAGCGACAGTCTCAGGCCGGCAGTTCCTGATCCTGATGCGTTGTGACTTGTAGGACAGAACACCCGATTTCGAGAGCACGCACTGTAACAGGATGCCGGAGCTGCGCCTAGAGCCATCTACGTCAAAAACGCAGTTTCCCAGGCTGTATACGATGATGCAGGACCCGTACTTTTCAATCTCTTGTGCCATGTGAGGATGATGGCCCAGAACCAGCGATGCGCCCGCATCGATGGCAGCATGAGCCAACCGCTCTTGCATCGCGACATGGGTTGTTCTGCCCTCGAAGCCCCAGTGGCATGAAAGCACTACAACGTCGCACCTTTTCTTGAGGATGCGGATAGATCGGATCAGCCTTTCGTCACTCATGATTGCAATTGAGGGACGGTCCGGTTGAAACTTCCCAGCCGCTTCCGGAAAGGACGAGTATCCGAGAAAGCCGACTCGCAGGCCATTCTTGATTACGACAACGCCTCTGGTGGCTTCCGCGTAGCTATTGCCACCTCCAATCGCCAGGATATCCTGATGCTGTAGACCTGCAAGTGTATCCTCAAGACCCACGCTGCCGCAATCCATTGAGTGATTGTTAGCGACTGAGAGCAGCGAGAGACCAGCACGTTTGAGCGCGGGCAGGCAGGCTGGATCGGCACGAAATGTAACCGACTGGCCAGATTTAACGGGTTGATCCGTAACAGGGCATTCCAGGTTTGCGAAGGCAAGGTCAGCGCCACGAAGAGCTGCCTTCACATTGACGAACGGATAATCCCACCCTTTCTTATGGCACTGTTTCTCGACGCCCCTGGCCATCATCACGTCGCCGACAGCAGCGAGGCTCACCGTCTGCGCTGCCAAAGTTTGGGGCGTATAGATTGCCGCCATAATAGCCAGCGCAACACGGGGATCTGCGCGTATCAACCTCCTGTTGGCACTCTCAGATCGTCCAGACGATCGTCGTTAATTTTAAGCTTGGCGTGCGGCGCCGGCTTGTTGATCTGGTAAGATTTCGTCCACGAGGGCTGCTGCGGAGCATGACGAGACTTCAGCATCTTCTGCCACTCCTCATCGTTGAGCCGGTCTGCAATTGGCTGCTCGAACTCATAATAGGTGAATACCGCGCCTCTTCCTATCCAGAGTCTTCCCTTCGCAGGAAAAACCGAGTAGATCACGTTCGCGTGTCCGGAACCTTCCTCCAGAACCACTTTGCGATTAAAGTCGGTATGCACATCCGCAATGGAAGCCATATCCCTGTCGGCATCGAATCTGGTCTCAGAATAAGTCTCGTTGCCTTTCGCGGTTGCAACCTGCGACTCAAATATAGTCAGGTTATTCATCGTGTGGCCGAATAACTTCAGCTCGTCATCTTCTATGTCCGTGAGCCGTTGATTAGCAAGCTCTTTGCGCGAGACGGTTATTAGCAGCGTCAACAGGTCGTCAAATCGCTTACATGGTCCTTTTAGGTCCTCGGGTACCATCTCGAGCTTATTCAGCCCGCCGGTAAGCTGTCGAAGTACGTGCTGCAGCCGAGCATACGCCCTGATATCGGGCTCGGCGTATCCTCCCGGCGGCTTTTCCTTCGTGTCGTCTCCACCCTCTCCGCCTGCTTCGACGGCAGTCTGCTTCGAATACAGAATCGTATCATGGCGAAGTTCGGCCCAACTTGCCAGTGCGGTGTTTAGCGACTTATCTGTCCATTCCTCACTGCGCATGAATGAGGGGTAGCCGGGGCCCTTTACCGCGGTAACTCTGCACAGCACATCCAGCCAGCCATAGTAGGCGTTCGAGGTCCATGTCGCTGGCTTCACACCGGCGACGTAATCGGTCATCTTCGCCAACTGGCTTTCAAAATTGGCATATTGAGCCTGTTTATAGTCATTTATCAGAAGAGTTTTTGCCCGGTTGCTGCCGCAAGCCGCCATGAGATCTAAGCCCATAGGATGGTTTCGTGGTGTGGCATCATCTCCAACAGAGGGCGAAACGAGGTTTTGCATCACGAATCCATCCAACACAAATCGCTGTCCCATCAGCTTGACCGCAATCTCCAGGCTTCTATTACCGTTGACGATTCTGACGGGCGACGCCTTCTCCGCGGCAGACACCATGGCGCTCAAATCGGATTGCGACGCTGTTGCATTTTCTGGGGATTTCTCCTTAACGGCTCCTCGCACGGCGTTGACAAACGCGATCGAAGAGTAGTCGTCACTGTCTCCCACAAGGAAAGCTGTGGTGTCCAGAATTCGATGATAAAGCCTGCTGAGCTGTTCTGCGTGAGGATTACCCGGCAAGAACTGCTCTGCCAGTAAGGCGGCTACCCGCAGTGCATCAGGATGCAGCCCACCGGTCTTGTCCCGCACCAGGATCGGGACGCTGCCATACCACATCATCGCGACAAAGTACCGTTTGAGCGTTTCAGATCGTGTGTAGTGACCGCGCGGGATAAATTGAGAGAAATCGATTGGGTAACCAAGGATGGCAGACACCGCCTCGCCGGAATGAGACTGAACCTGTTCCCAGTCTGCCTCGGCCAGTTTGCCCGCGTTTGCGGGTATCTTCAATCCCGTCAGATCGCACTTCAGAGCTTTCGCGGGTACTAGCAGATACGCGATCTCTCTGAGTGCAGCCTGCTTTACCGGTTCGTTGTTCGCATGGCCATATTGTGCGGCCGCGCTTTCGATCATTGCCCGTGTCATCCGCGAGGCGGAGGAGTACAGCTGTGCCGTCTCGACCGAGCGCAGCAGATAGTCATAGAACACATGGTAGATGTGCAGCACCGCATCGGTTGTTACAAAAGAGGGAATAGAGACGCTCTTCTCGTTTTCCGGGTAGGTGTTCTCTTCATAAATGTAGGACATCTGATGGCGATTTGCATCGAGCACGAGGAATCGATTCTTCGCCAGCCTGGCTCGCTCTTCAACGTCGAAGCCGGCGGATAACATCTTCCAGTTGCGTACATTGGAAAAGCGCGGAGATACGGCATAATCCGGCACGCACGGTGTAAATGTTGGTTCTTTATACGGGCCAGAATCAAAGGCGTGCGCCACATAGACGTCTGTTTTTGTCGATCGGGCGACGGCGGTAGTCCCATTTTTTGCGATGTCTGCCGCGCTTGAGGAGTTTGGTGCCGTGACAGGCGGCGGCGAATTCGAAGCAGTTGGGGCCGAGGGCGCCGGAGCGGAAGTAGACGGCGGGGCAATTGGCGCCACACGAACAACTGGAGGCGCAGGTTTTCTACAGCCGGAGAGTGAGGCCGCTCCGAGTATACCAACCGCAGCAAGGAGATGTGTGGTTCGCATATTCATGGTGGTAGACCTGAATCCTCTTTCTAGACCCGTGTCTCAGTCCAACACTCGATCGTGGCCCAATCTGCGTATTGCATTGTGTACACGATCTATTTCATGCCTGAAGGCATGATTTCGATATGAGAACCAGGCAATCCTGTATCCGGAACAATGAGACACGTTAGCCCCTTGGATCCAAATCTGCCAACGACGACAGAATCCCCTTTTGTGAGGTAACAGACGCGGCTAAGCTGCAGTTTGCCACCGACGACTTCGGGCCGCACCAGTTCGTCACGTGGCCCATTCGCAACTATCGCCAACGATGCGCCGAAATCATTGCGCACCAACGTCGCCGATTTCAGTTCGCGGCTTCGACCAAGGCCATAGAACCCAAAGTCATCCCACTGGTACAACATCAGGCAAACATGCTCCGAGCTCGCCGTTTCCACACTGAGCAGTTTCCAATCTAGCCCGGGTGTGGATCTTACCAGACGAGCGCTTAGATAGGGTCGGCTTAACCGCGATCCCCGCCATCGGGGGTACGAATCCTTGTCTGTCATTCCATAGATAAAGAACCGGCGGGCGTAGGTCCTAATGAGGCTGGTCTTGCTCCAGGTACAGAGCGCAATGATCGGCCTGCCGTCGCCATCCATATCGCCGGACTGAATCTCCCAGAAGTTATAGATGGTACGCAACGAAAGCAAGCGAGGCTGCGTAGTTCGAACGGTCTTGAACCAGTAGACGCTTCCTTTGAGCGGATGTGAGCCGACGTCGTCGGCCACCAGAGTCATCCAGCCGGACCTAAATGGTGCGATCCTCAGTATAGTGCGCGGCGTATGCCAGACGCGCAACGGCGGAGTGATGAGAGTAGCCGGACCCACATAGATATCGTGCGAAGTTGCCGCGACGAGGTACCCTGGAACGCAGTGAAGTTCGATAACCGATTCAGGTACATTCGTTTGCGCGCTTATCGTACGAGTTACCGGGTTCCACAACTCCAATTCCGTTTGGCCGCGAGCGGCATGCTTACCGACAATAACGTCATCATGATTCCCCCTCGCCGAGGTCGCATACACGTTTGTGCTTGCGACTGCGCGTAGATGTAACATAAGTATCAACAGCAGGATTGCGCTCAGCAGGCCAGGAATGGTCTTCAGGTCGTACATCACCAGTGTAGTTTGCTTCCGTTGTCATTTAACAAACTGCGAGGTTAAGAACAGAACTCCACGTCCTGTCATTTTCACTCCTATTCCCTTTTCCAGATCGGCTCGTTGGGGTTTGCCGGTCGGTACCGGGAAGCCATCGGCATCGGTCGGACGGTCGCCATCGAAATAGCGGTAGGTGTAGAGGTTTATTGTGCCTATGCCAGGCGCCTTTACGTTGAGCGTACGGTTTTCGTCGGAGTTGTTCACCAGCATCACGGTGAAAGCGCCGGCGTGCCCGTTTGCAGATGCCATCACACGAAGCCCGGTAACTTCGGGATACGAGGTGGACACAATGCGAGTTCCTTTTGGAAACAGGCGGGTAAGCAGTGACCACGGCGTGAACCAGGGCCTTATGCTTTCATCCGCCGGGTTGCCCATCGCCCTTGCCTGGGTGTTCCAGAAGCCCCAGAGCTTCAGGGTCTTCTCATCAGGCGGCTCTTTGTGCTGTCCGGCGGAGTGCATCGCATCGTCCAGATCCCACGCCACCGCGCCGTGCCATCCCGCTCCGGCGATCTGCGCAGCCAGGTCTGCCATAAACACGCCATAGGAGAAGGTTTTGACTCTGGGCTGCTGGTCTCCGCTGGTCTTGCCATCGACCAGGCCAAGCTCACCCATAAAGAAGGGCTTCACTGCCGCATTCGGATCGTTTGCAATAACCACCTTGCGTTTGTCCGATAATAGCTCCTGGATGCGGCCATCCACAATCTCAAGGTCGTTCGCGTACCAGTGCATCTCCCAGCCGCCGATGTTTTCCGGCATCTCTTTCGACACGCGGTCGATCCATTCCCAGCCCCATGCGTTATCGGGGCCGACGATGGGCAGATCTTTCAGACCGCGCTCGTCAAACGTTTTGCGCAGATTCCTGATTCCAGCAGCCCACGCCTCATAATTGACCTTGCCACCCGGCCACATCCAATCGCCGTTCGGCTCATTCATCATGTTGTACATGCGAATAACGCTGTAGCCCCGTTTTGTGCGAAGCCATTGCACAAAATCGGAAATGATTCGCGCCCATTTTGGATTGTCCGGCGTGCCAATTGCGCCGTTGACACCTGTGCCGACTCTGCCTGGCGGCGCCCATTCGCCAAACAGTACCGGGATCTGTTTCTGCTGCGCGTAGTCGAGTATCCAGAGTAGAGAGCCAAGGGCCGAAGTTGCCGTCGCATCGCCATGCTCCCAGATATAGTCCGGCTTACCCTCGGCAGAAAAGCCCAGGCAGTATGCATTGGCGCCGGTCATCACCCGCACGAATGCGGGGCGCAGAAAGTCCATCCGCTTCAGGGTAAGATTCCAGGCTTCCGGCGACGGCTTGTACTCGTAGGGATCCCATTGGACGCCAAAACCCATAAAGGCATCTGTTACTGTCGTCTTGATATCCAGTACAACCTGTGAAGGCGACGTGTTTGCCGCAACAGGCGCGACGACCTCAGTTGGCTTGCTCATTGCGTAAAACCTTTTGAGAACATCCCATGCAGGCTTATCGCGAATAGAGAAGCCAGTATCCTGCATGGGATTAGCCGGAGGAACTGAGAACCATTGCCACCAGTAGGCTCCGGCGAACCAGGGCTCGTTCCAGAAGGTCTCGAATGTGGCCTGGTAGAGCCGAGACTGCTCTTCGAGCGATACTTCCGCAGGCTTTTCCCACTCCCAGGGCTCTATTGCTGCCCGGACTGTGCTGCGGAAACCGATCTCGGTAAACAGGATGGGCTTCTTAATTCGCGCCTGCCAATCCCTTATCCGACTAAGGTGCTTGCGCCATCGTGCCTTCAACTCAGGAACGGTAAGTCCAGCCCGGTCGGCCAGAGGATAGTAGGCGTCGACGCCGGCATAGTCGAGGGCATCCCACCAGGTGATATCGACCTCGCGATCCCAATTAGATGCCCATGTGAGAGGGCCCTTGTAAATCTTGCGCACAGCAGCGATCACGGAGCGCCACTCGGCATTTCGATGCCGTGTTCCATCAAGCTCAACGCCCACGCAGAACAGGTCGACCTTCTCCCGCGATGCCAATTCCGCATAGTGCTCGATAAATGTCTGGTAGCTGACGAACCACTTGTGCCAATCCTCCTCGGACGTGAAGGCGATCTCGCCGCGCCAGCCGAAGGCGGCCAGATCTATCTGCGGCTTCAGCATCACCGTCATTCCGAGCCGATGCGCCGCGCCAATCAAATGTTTCAGGCTAAGATCGGTGGGGGTCCACATAGTTAGGGGAGCGATCTCAGTCGATGTCTTGGCAGCCTGCTGCCACAGAGTAACGATGGAGACGCTCTTGATTCCACCGGCTGCCATCAGGGCAAGCTCGTCATCGGAGCCTTTCGTGAGGTAGCCGTCTGCAGTCCAGGAGGCAAACGTAAAACCTTTCTGGAAGAAAGGGCGCTTCTGAGATGAGGACTCATCTGCAAGTAACGCATTACCAGCAGTTATAAACAGGATTGCGCCATACAATGCAGTACAACCAACCCGCGATAGCGTTCTGAGCATAACGCTTCTCCTAGACCAAGCATTCAGGAAACAGACTGATATTTGTATGCAACCGCGTGTTAGCAATCTGCCAGATGTCCGTGGTAACGACTTGAAACAACGATTGACGTAGTGTTCATCATGTTGCCGATACAGTCCTGTATCAGCCGAAGTTTCAGCGGCGGTGTGGCTTTAGTACCGCAAAGAGTCGTGGTGTATTCCGATTATTGGTCGAAGTTATTTGAGCCACAATAAAGGCATGAATAGAATATCAACTTTACGGCAACTCTCCAAAACAGTACAATATTGAATGTTCTTTTTTTTGAGTTACTAGTGGTGAGTCAACAGATCGGAGCGAACAGTTTCCTAGCTATTCACGAGCGCTTTATGGGAGAAGCGTTGAAGTTGGCCCGAATCGGGTTAGAAAAAGGGGAACTGCCCATTGGAGCGGTTGTTGTGCTAAACAACGAAATCATCGCAGCCGCGCACACGATGGAGAAATCGGAAGGGCGACTGTTGGTTCATGCAGATCTGCTGGCTCTCGAATTCGCAGACAAGATCAGGCCCATTTCAGGCAAGCGCCATGAAGCAATACTGTATGTCACACGTTACCCGTTTGGAGCCCTTTCGGACTGGGCCAGGACCATTGCCACACTACAATCCCCGCTTACGCATTACTAATTTGGCCACTCTTTTCCTATAAGTTTCGCCGCATACCTACCTTCGTGAGCGACCGTCTGAGCCAGGCCATCACTGAGTAGCCGCTCCTTCGAAGCGGTTGACGGAAGCGTTAAGCAGTAAACAATCAGCAGCAGACCCACAACCGGCGCCGTAATCCACGGGACCATGCTGGCAATTCCCGATATTACGGGACGCCACCTGACGCGCTGAAATCCGATCAAGGCACAGGTAACGAAGGCGGGTACTGACAGAATGATCGGGACATACAGCCGTGCAATTGACAGATTGAAGCCTTTCGTCGGGCTGCCTTGCGATTCCGTGAGATTGTCCATAACATTTGACATATTACCGATAATGGTAAGTACCGTGACGAATACCCCAGTTGTTCTTAATGTGTACCAGGTCAGAACGGCAGCCATTGCGCAGATTGTGAATAGGCACACAAAGGAGAACAATGCATTCCGTGCGCCAGACGGTATAGCGCAAACCGTTCGGGATGCAACGGCTCGTCCCAACACCATTACACAGAGTGCGAGACCGAGTATCCAGACCGCGGAACAGAGAGGGATCATATTGACAATGTTCGCAATAACTGCGTCGTTAATTGCAGATCCGGAAAATACGGATCCTCTTAGCCCGCGTGACAGTATTTCTTTTGTCTTCGTGCAGGTCTTGAGCTCGGTAACAAAGGCATCCGCCGCTGCGGCTCTGCCGTGAGCTTGCTCAAACTTAGCAAACTTCTCACCGGTGATCTTTGCGCCAGCGATAGAATCCTTTTCGATAATGACTATCGTATCCAGCGCTGCGGGTTTCGCCACCGAGAGCCCCTCAAGGGCGATTCCCACCAGGTTGCCAATAGCATTGCGGGAATTAACCCGCATCAATTCGCCTATTTTGAGTACTGCAGAGCGTATCTCAAGGCCTTTGTCGATTTGTCCCTGCTTCTCCAGCATGGCAGCTTCATAGACGGCGCCGCGGGCTGCGGCACGAATGCCTGCATAATGTGGCAGCAGGATCATTGCGGCAAGACCCGAGCTTGTTTCAGGACTGATGGTACCGAATGCTGCTTCGTGAAGGTCGCATAGCCCACGATATTCTGTTTGAACGTATTCATCCCATCTGGTTGACTTACTGGACTTTATCAGGGCATCGATAGCTTCGCGATCACGGCGTGCTTCAAAGAGAGCGATCGATTCCAGCAGGGGGAATACGGCATTGTCGGGATCCAGCCTCTCTCCTCTCTTACAAACTGCCATGTAGTCATTTAAATCCTGTTCGAACGACGGTCGAGGGACCGAACTCTTATACTGGGACTCAGCACCAGGCGGTAAGAAAAAGTCACCAAACTCTTTTCGTGAGATGCGCACCCTGCCAAGACAATACAAGCGCAACATTTCGGCACAGACGTCCGGACTATCCGGGAACTGTTTCATGACCACCTGCATGTGTCGAATTTTAACGTTCGTATCTAGAGTGCCATTAGATGGTGTATCCGTAATTGCCGCAGCGATCTGTATCCCGCTGTTGTTTGGGTGTGAGGACGCTGCAGCCTGTAGCTGTGAATCGATGCTATGAGAGTGTTGCTGATCGACATAACTCGCAAAGGATACTGCGGCAATAGCGCTTGGCGTCGGGACCAAAAGCCTGAACTGCCTGACGACAATGGGACGCGTCGCGGGCCAGATCAACACAGCAAGCATTGCCCCGGTTGCGATGGCAGGCAGAGTACGAAGCGGCGTCTTGAGCTTGCCCCAGTTTACGTATAGGTCCCTGTTCATTGTCTGATCCTTATACACCGTGAGAGAGCGAACCGTCCGCATCATATCGCTCTTGCCCCATGTGAATCACGCCCGATGACCAAGCGCTGGGAGGAAGATCAATATTGCCGCCAGAATCTATCCACTGCTGCGATTCAAGCATCTGATAGGTGCCGGGTAAGGGCCGGTAAACCGCGCCTGCCCTGTAATGTGCACTGCCAGCCGACACATACTGAAGCAGCGCCAGCATGGCTGCAAATGAAGCCGACATCGCAATCATATTGCGAACAAGCGAGCTCCTCGGCGATAATTGTTGCTGCTGCGATTGCGCCAATGCCCGAGTGATGCTGGTATTGAAGTCAACAGAGGTATCGGGGGCTTTAAGCTGTCTCAGCCCTCTGCAGAGAGTGTCCTCATCCATCGGAGGAAGCCTTCTAAACACGTCGCACCTCCTCTTCCATCTTCGTCCAGAGCACTTGAAAATCTTTGCGGGCAGCGTGCAGGCGCCACTTAACGCGTCCGGTCGGTATGCCGAGTATCGAGGCTATTTCTGCATACTCGAGGCCCTCAAGTTCGCGGAGGATTAGTATCGCACGCATCTGAGGCTTCATTTCGCCTAGGAGCGACCTGACCGCGATCCGCAAATTGGCATTCGTATCGACCGCCGGGATCCCCGTAACGTCGTCATCGTCAAAGTTGAGTTCGACTTCTGCATTCCAGTTGGGGCATCTCGTTCTATCCAGACACACGCGTACCACAATTCGGAATAGCCAGGATTTAAAGCTTCCGTCACCACGGAAGAGGTGAAGATTACGAAACGCCTTAATGAATGCCTCCTGAGCAGCATCCTCCGCCTCTCCAGACCGCCCTAGAACCACCATCGCCAGACGAACAGCACGAACCCTATATCGAGTTACGAGCCAATCTACAGCAGGTGAGTCACCGGCACGAGCTCTATCCAGGCAGGCAGTTTCTTCCGCATCGCTAACATCTTCTGTTGCGAAGTTGACTGAAGCGCCAATTGCCTGAACCGGTTCAAATGCCATCGACTTAAATTGCTCCTGTATCGGTCTGACGTAAATACAGGTCGGATTTGTTAGGACCATGGGACTAATTTTGGCTTTGGGTTGGGTCTATAATCCAGATCGCACTGCTTGCGAGTATAATTGCGAATTTTTTCGCAACCGCTATTGACACAACACCAATCCAAATGCGAAAATATTCGCAGCACAGGAGGAAGCAGATGTCGAAGCCGTTAACTCATCGTTTGAGCCGCCGTGAGCGCCAGATCATGGACGCGATTTACACCCTTGGCCAGGCGTCTGCCGCGCAGGTGCTTGAGATTTTGCCGGACCCTCCCAGCCTCTCCTCTGTGCGGAAGCTAATCCTGATCCTTGAGCAGCGCGGTCACCTACATCACGTGCAGCAGGCCCAGCACTTCATCTATATTCCCACCCAGCCGCGCCAGAGCGCCGCGCGCTCTGCCATGAAGCAGGTCCTCACGACCTTCTTTGGCGGCAACCTCGAGACAGCGGTCGCAACTCTGCTGACAGAGGCGGAGACAGAGCTCTCAGAAGACGAAGCGGCGCGCCTGTACAACCTGATCGAGAGCTCCGTGACCGCCCAAAACAGCAGCGATGACGCAACGAGCCGATCCACCTCCGAAACAGGAGAAACTAAATGAGCAGCCATTGGACCAGCCTTGCCCATTCGCTTGCAGATGTTACGGTGAGAGCGACGATACTCCTGCTAGTTTCTTCGACAATCGCGCTATTCTCAATGCGAGCATCGGCATCATTCCGGCATCAGATATGGACGATTGGGTTAATAGGATCCGGTGTTCTGCCAGTTTTGATACTTACCCTACCGGGCTGGCACATTCCAATTAGGATTCTGACCCCAAAACCCACCACAGCTATTCCGATCGCGTCAGACCCAGGGTTACATGCCAATTACACCGTGACGATGCCAGTGAAAAGCGTGGAAAGCTTACCTAAAGTAAGCCAAACCAGTGATATCCATAACTTGCCTGCATTCGCCCCGCAGCCTGCGATTAAACTCCAACAAGATGGCCGTAAACGGCTCTTTGCCACGGACCATGTTTTGATCCTATGGGCTCTTGGCGCAATCATAGCGTTGGCTCGCCTAGCAAGAGTGTACGCAGGTTTGCGATCGATCTGGCAAAGAAGTGTGCCCTTGACCAATGTATCATGCATCGATATCGTGGCCAGGTCCGTGGCTGCCACACGCGGGACTTCGGAAGTTTCCATCCGGATAATGACCGATCGGGATAGTGTCAGCGTTCCTTTAACTTATGGAGCTATGAGGCCCGTAATTGTGCTGCCAGCGGGTTCGGAGACGTGGCCTGCCGAACGGCTCCGGGCTGCAATTCTACACGAAGCCGCACATATTCGCCGTCGCGATTGGTTGATTCAAACTGCTGTTCAGGTGGTCCGCTCGTTCTACTGGTTTCACCCGTTAGCTTGGATTGCCGCTCAACGGTTGCGCCTTGAAAGTGAGGCCGCCTGTGATGATATGGTTCTCTCTGCAGGCATGGCACCTAAAGAGTATGCCAAACACCTGCTTGACGTCGCTCAATGCGCTCACGGCGCTCTGCCCTACCTGCCGGGCGATGCGACAGGGGCGGTGACGATGGCGCAGAGCCCAAAAGTGGAGATCCGGCTGCGCCGGATTCTCGCCACAACCGTATGCAGGCGGGAAGTGTCTATGCGATTCAGCACGATTTTCTGGGGAATCTCTTCGTGTATGCTTGCGGCCACAGCGCTGGCTCACCCGATTTTATTACCGGCTTATGCACAGCAATCGGCAGTGCAAGCCGTACTGATATCGCGTGTTGCGCACGGCTCAAGCCGCGTAGTTACTCCTGCCAGTGAGTCGGCACGAAAGACTGCGGGATCCAGTACTGGGAATGTCACGGGTAAGGTGGTTACGCCGTCAGGTGTTCCGGCGCCGCATGCAGCCGTGACCTGGATTGAGCGGAATCCGGATGGTGCGGTGGCGATGCTGTCTGTTTCCGAAACAGATATCCACGGTCAGTTTGCCTTTGCTAATCGACCGCCAGCAGTTGGCGATAATCGAATAGCGACCCTTCTTGCACAGGCTCCGGGATGGGGACTGACCTACCAGACACTTCGTCTCGGCTTGCAAACCGCTACAGTAATGCTCGAACTAAAGCCTTCTACATCCGTTCATGTCTCTTTTATAGATGAAACGGGAAAGCCGGCCACGAATGTACATGTGCGGGTCCGGACACTCGTTGACAGGCATCCCGGCGCTCGTGGCTATCTCGAAATCCCCTCCACAATGCATGGCCGCTGGGAGCAAAAGACCGATTTGACTGGCGGATGTACATTCCCTGGACTGCCACAAGGCGCCACAGTAAGCTTCGCGATCGACGGACCATATGCGCAACCGGATTATGACCAGTCAATAACCCTCAACGATACGACCTTGCAGAAGGCTGGCCCAATCCAGCTACAGCCCGGCGCCAGCGTGCATGGACAGATATCCCTGCCGGACGGAAAGCCTGTCGGCGGGATTTTGGTTATCGCACAAAGCATTTCTCACCAACCCGGTGGGCAGTCGATGACGGATGCGAGTGGCAGATATGATATCCGGCACCTCTCGTCCGGGAACTACAATGTCGAAGTATATCTACACGGCGAACTGGAGCGCTCCTTTTCAGCCTTTGCTCTTGACAGGGCAACGCTAAATTCAGGAACGCCGTTGCGTCACGACTTCGTACTCGTACCAGGCGCGGAGATCACCGGAACAGTTACCAATAAGAGCACGGGATTACCTGTTGCTCAGGTCATGATCGGCATCCAGGGGCCTGCCCATCCACGTTCGGGTGATGCGGTTCAGTCGATCCAAACCGACTCACGTGGCGTCTTCCATGCTCGCGTCCCGGCAGGTCAGCAGTATGTTTACTTGCAGGGAGCGCCGGCCAATGAATATGAACCATTACCTAAGCAAGGTGGAGTTGAGTTTGAAGTGCGCGACGGTGAGGTTCATACTCAGAATTATGCGTTGACGCCGGCAGCGGTGAAAGACCAGAGACCTATCCATGTTCGTGTTATTGGTCCAAATGCAAAGCCAGTAGCCCACGCGATGGTCCGTGTGTTTCCGCAGAGCATGCACGCAGATGCAGGCTCAATTCTGAATGTGGAAACCGACATGAATGGATCGTGCGATGTGCCGCTATTGGACGTGTTTCCAGGTGAACACGCAGCATCGGCCTCCGTGCAAGCATCATTCGGCAGCCTCGCGACAGAAAAGGCCATCATTGCACGGCGCGGAGAAGATGTAATTCTGCAGCTAAAATCGAATGCGATGCTGACCATTTCCGGTCAGGCTTTCGATGAGAAAGGGCGCCCGATGGTCAACGTCCGGGTAACTCTGTACGAATGGCCACAAGAGATGGGCATGAGCACCATGACGGCTAACACAGACTTGAGGGGACACTTCACGTTTACGCATCTATTTCCGGATCCGCGATATTCAGTGTCGGTTAGTCCCTCGGGATACGGCGAAGTGAGAACCCAGGCGATCCAGCATCAGCCTGGCAAGAAGGTGGATCTGGGCGAACTCCGTCCGCTACGAGCGGACAGTTTCGTCTCAGGTCGGGTTGTGGATGAAGCTGGTAATTCTCTCGGCAAACAGACGATCGCGGTACAGGGCAGATCAACTGCTATGCAGCAGGTCGTTTCAGATGAACAGGGACGGTTCCGCATCGATGGTGTCGTAAGAGAAGAACTGGTTCTCTATCTAATGAACGGCGCCGGTTACCAGAATGATCGGATTACCGCTCAGGCTGGCGATACTGGTGTGACCCTGGTACGTCACAAGGTACATCCGAACTAGCAAGCGCCAACCGGGCAGGAGAGGATTGGCCATCCGCCGAACCTGTACGGCAATGTCTGATATTCGCAGCGCAATGCAATAGCGCTAGAATTGCTGGCCGATCCCTATGATGTGGTGGAAAAAGCGTGTTGGAACTTGTATTCTGATTAGCGCAGTATCTGTCGCTGCAATCATCGCGCTGCGCAGCTGTATGACCCAGCATACCCGTCCGTTTGGATATCAGGATATCTCGTTCAGTTGCGCTCCCGGCGGCGGCCGCCTGGTCTTTAATGCTATCGGCAAGGGCGGTCGTGACCTGTTCATGCTCGATCTGAACAAGATGTATGTTACTGCGGTAACGAATTCACCGGAATATGAGAGCTGTCCCACATTCTCACCAGATGGTCGATCAATTGTCTATTCGTCTGGACGCCGTTGGGATCGTGCAGACCATCTCTATCTGCAAGACTTGAAAACCCATCGGATTACACAGCTTACATCTGAAGATGCAAATGACTGTGCACCAGTATTCACTCCGGATGGCTCGCGCATTCTATTTACGCACGACACACACTACAATTGGGGTGGGATGGCGACAAGCTGGAGCGGCGGCGGTTCTGTCTGGTCGATAAAGCGTGATGGTACCGACTTAAGGCGGGTATTGCCATCTAACATCTGGGCCGATGCGCCAAGGCTATCGTCAGATGGCAAAATGCTACTCTGGCGGGGTACAGAAGGCGTGTGGGTCGCACGATCCGATGGGTCCGGCACGCCACGACAGATTGTTAATGAGGGGCGAGATGCCGTATTTTCACCCAGCGGCGACAAGGTTGCATTCACACAAGGTCAATACAGCCCCGACTTGAAGATCTATGTGATGCCTGTAGCTGGCGGACAGCCCACCCTACTAACGCCTAGGAGTGGCGGCTGTTTTTGTCCTCGCTACAGTCCAGATGGCAAAGCAATCTTCTTTTTAGAAGAAGACTGGCCCAATGGCGGAAGTGCAGGTCCTGAATGCAGCCTATGGCGTATTGGAACTGACGGAGAACATCTGCAAAAACTTGCTGGTGGTCGGTTGTTCGATAATCCAATGTCGCCAGACAGCTTTAAGCGTTAATCCAGGTGCTAAATTGCGATCCTAAGCGTTCGGATAGTAACACCCCCGCCAAATCTCTTGTGCCTGCTTGTCATTCGCCAAGCGACATAACGAGTGGGCTCAAGAGATGAAGGATGTTGACGCGGGACTGCATCGGCCGTGAACTATTCGGGCAGAAACACATCAATTCTTCAGGAACGAGAGTAGATCCGTATTGAGCTGGTCTTTATGTGTGTAAAAAAGTCCGTGGGGGGCGCCCGGATATACCTTCAGCGTCGCGTTCCGAACGAGTATTGATGAGCTAAGCCCCGCTGCGGCTATCGGCACAACCTGATCGTCGTCGCCATGAACGATCAACGTCGGCACGTCGAACTTTTTCAGGTCTTCTGTAAAATCCGTCTCAGAAAATGCTGCGATGCAGTCGTAGGCATTGATATGACCGGACTGCATCCCCTGAAGCCAGAACCTGTCGATTGCGCCTTGAGAAACCTTGGCCCCGGGCCGATTGGCGCCGAAGAAGGGGCCGGCGGCAAGATCTTTGTAGAACTGTGACCGGTCGGCGATGCATCCAGCTCTGATTTTGTTGAACGCTTCAATGGGGAGGCCGTTTGGATTGGCAGCAGTTTTCAACATCAGTGGAGGGACGGATGATATCAGACCGGCTTTCGATACACGTTTCGTTCCGTGCCTACCGATGTAGCGCCCTACTTCGCCGCCGCCCGCTGAAAACCCAATCAATACTGCGTTCATAAGATCGAGCTTCTCCATGAGCTCCGAGAGATCATCAGCGTAGGTGTTCATGTCGTTACCACGCCATGGTTGGCTCGACCTGCCATGGCCGCGTCGGTCGTGGGCAATGCAGCGAAAGCCATTAGACGCCAGGAACAGCATCTGAGCCTCCCAGCTGTCCGAGCTAAGCGGCCAGCCGTGGCTGAACACAACAGGCTGGCCCGTGCCCCAATCCTTGTAATATATCTGCGTGCCATCTTTAGTTGTAATCCGGGTCATTGTATGTTTCCTACTTTATCGGTGGAGATACAAACATCACATGTTATAACAGGGCCGACTTCAGACTGAAGTCAGGCCACGAGAGACCGCAGCGCGCGATAACAACTCGCGATCAGTCCTGACGTGCTAACTTCGCCGTCAGTCAGGCGCTCTTGGATCTACCGTGCGACACCCAATAGGCATCTGCCTCTGTTTCCATCTTTTTCAAACGTGTGTAGTAGTCTGGAAACTCCTTCAGATGAGCCCAGGCGATCTTCCCTGTAAGGGTAAGATCGTCGCTCGTGACATTGGTATCCGAATCTCGAGAGCCGTGTTCTAGCTCTACTTGAAGGCCTTGACGGAATTGATCTGGATCGACCTTGGTCCAGTCAAGCTCGAGCGTCATACCGGTGTCGTGCGCCTCTTCAGCGCTAATCATTCGCGTATTATTCATGTCTTCTCTTGTATGCCCCAGACGGGCCTGTGGAATCTATGCCAGAGTTCGAACGGACTTTTCTCGTTCCCATTGCCGTGTTTTGGCTGCCGCTATAAACGCATAAGTGTTCTCAGCGGAGACGACACCTGCATCTTGTCCGATATGCGCTGCGTTTAAGAGCGCCTGGCCACCGTTGTCAACGGCAATCGCTTTTAGATGACCGAAAGCGTCGCGTATGAAATCGATCGCCGCACTTTCGTGCGACAGCGCTTGTGCTCCAACTTCCGAGAGCACGACGGCGACAGCGTCGAACAACACGGAGGGAGTGCCGGCCAACTGTCCATCAGCGGCCATCATCGAGCCATCGGCAAGCTTCGCTCCGCCCACTTTCGGTGCAACGATCTTCACTGCGGCGCCCGCATCCGCTGCAGCACCTGAGATCTTTTCAATAAGGGCTCGGTCGGACCCATCCGCAATCAGAATGCCAATTGTGCGCCCCTCGAGCGTATGCTTCCCCTTGCCGATGGTCCGCAACGCGGGTGAAGGCTCAGTATGAAGCGTTGGTGAAGCAGCCAGAGGCGCATCGGGCATTTCGTCCATTCCAAGTCCGGCTGCGACCCTGACGGCGAGGTCATTTTCGATATGCCTCAGATGGCCCACAACTGCTTCACGTACATGCGCATGTTCGACCTTAGAAAGCTCAAAAACTAACGCCGAGGCGATGTGAGCCTGTTCATATACGGTTTGACTGCAGTAGAACTGTCGTGCCTGACTGTAGTGATCGGCGAAGCTCTCTGCCCGAATTCGACTTTTCTCGCCGATCTCGGTTACTGGCGCACTGCGAAAGCCCAATGCTGGTGATTCACGCGGAGAGTCTAGCGAGAGCGAATTAGGCTCATACGCAACGCGGCCGGTAGGCTGCGCCATCTGCATGTGTCCATCGCGCTGTTGATTGGAGAATGGGCACTTGGGCGAGTTTATCGGGATCTGGTGGAAATTCAGCGAACCCAGGCGCGAGAGCTGCGTATCGTGATACGACAGCAATCGGCCCTGCAGCAATGGATCGTTCGAAAAGTCGATACCAGGCACGACATGAGATGGACAAAAAGCAACCTGTTCAGTTTCAGCGAAGAAATTGTCCGGCCACCGATCCAGGACCATGCGGCCCATCACTTTCAAAGGCGCCAGTTCCTCAGGGATCAACTTGGTGGCGTCCAGATGATCAAACTGAAATCGATCTGCCTCCTCCTGCGTAAACAGCTGTACTGCGAACTCCCATTCTGGAAAATGACCCTCCGCAATGGCCTCGAACATATCGCGGCGGTGAAAGTCTTGGTCCGCGCCAGCGAGCTTAACGGCCTCGTCCCATACTGTGGATTGTAAGCCAAGTTTGGGGCGCCAGTGGAATTTAACAAATGTTGATTCGCCAGCGTCGTTAATCAGCCGGAAGCTATGCACGCCGAATCCTTCGATCATACGTAACGAACGTGGAATTGTGCGATCAGACATGATCCACATCACCGTATGCATGGTCTCGGGTGTAAGTGATATGAAATCCCAGAATGTATCGTGTGCGGTAGCCGATTGAGGAAAACCACGGTCGGGCTCCATTTTCACGGCATGGATTAGATCGGGGAATTTGATGGCATCCTGGATGAAGAACACCGGTATATTGTTGCCAACCAGGTCCCAGTTGCCCTGGCTGGTGTAAAACTTGACGGCAAATCCGCGAATGTCGCGTGGGGTATCAACCGAGCCAGCGCCACCAGCAACGGTCGATATGCGAGTAAACACAGGTGTTTTCTTACCCACTTCGGTGAGTATCCCGGCAGTGGTGTAGTTCTGCAGCGAAGTCGTGAGTTCGAAATATCCATGCACCCCTGTTGCTCGGGCATGAACGATACGCTCAGGAATACGCTCGTGATCGAAGTGCGTGATCTTTTCACGAAGGATGAAATCTTCAAGAAGCGTCGGACCATGTGCATTGGCCCTCAGCGAGTTCTGGTTATCCGAGACTGCGACACCCTGATTCGTGGTAAGCGCTGAGTGCGCGCCACCAATGCTCTGATGCAGCTCGCCTCCGTGACCTACCTGGGAACTCTCGCCAGCGCCCGGGTCTTTGCACGTTAGTGGTTCACTCGAGCTATTTGTATCGTCTACGGACATAATCGAACTCCCTGGCGGCTTTGCACGTATTTGGAGCCACATTGTGGCGCTCCAACATCGGACGCTTTCGCCAGGGACACATGTTCCGCCATTTAGCAGGGATATTGCCTCCTCGAACGCAATTGCACTGCGGCAAATTAACTATGCGGCAGGTTTTTCGTCGGCGGCATCCAGACGCCTTTTCGCCTCAACATAGACCTCCGCAGAGAGCGGACCGCGTTCGGCAATTGCAATGTTGTCCAGGAGATGTGCAGGATGCAGCGTACCCACGATAGTGGTGTGGATATGCGGATGCGAGATCAAGAATCGCAGCAGGAACGCCGTACGCGACTCGCCCTCTTCACGCAGTTCATCCAGGTTGGCAGACTCAAATTTCTGCCAGCGGTCGGTTCCCCCGAGCCCTACACCAGGCTCGCCTCGAGCGACGCCACCACGGTCGATAATGCCGGCCCCTGCTAATGCAGCCTGAGTAATCACGTTTTCATGGGCCCGTTCGAGCCCGGAATAGGGAATCTGAAACGTATCGAATACGCCCCACTCGATATACGTTGTGATATGCGGCAGAGTCGAGGAGCAGCCAAACCACCTCACCTTGCCCTGCTGCTTCATCTCGCGTAACACTGCGACCAGATCGCCCGCCTCAACCTGCTCCACACTCGGGTTGTGAAGCTGCATGACGTCAACATAGTCCGTCTTCATCCGCTCCAAACTCTCGTGTAAGCCGCGGAAAAGATTCTCGCGAGTCCAAACATGAGGTGTCTCATCCGTGTTCTCATCCTTATGCACAACCGTACAGCCGCATTTTGTCGCCAGGACATACTCGCTGCGCCGCGAAGCCAGATATTTCCCAATGAACTCTTCACTGCGCCCGTAGTCGTTGCTGGTATCAATGAAGTTGATGCCGGCATCCAGCACGGCGTTAAGGATCGTCTCAGCCTGCTCCTCTGTAACGGGCCGACCGCCCCAAATGCGGGAACCCCGTACCTCCATCGCGCCATATCCGAGTTGGGTCACTTCCAGGCCGGTGCGGCCCAGGTACTGTGTCTTGAGTGCCATTGGTAGCTCCGTTCGCGTACAGATGATTAAACTCTACGAAAGGTATTTGTCCTATTTACGGTTTACGACCCTGGTTGGAAAATGGTTACTTTCTGATTCCGGCATCTCACCCGATCGAGCCTTGACTAGCTAGTTAAATGTGGTAATGCGCAGAACCGCTGCGCCATTGATTCGATCCTCTTTGAGCGCAAGGAGCGTTTTCCACCGCGCAGGGCTTCTGAAAAACCATAGCCATCATAGATGAAGCAACGCTTTCATGAGGAACTCTTCATCGCCCCAGCCATACATCGATGCAACATGACGCAACGCTGGTTGGTATTCATAGTCGCTCGACACCTCAAAGGTCTACATGACCGGCTTTGGCAGTTCGTTAGTTTGTTTGTTGAGGCGCTGACGCCGGAAGAGCTAGGAGAGGTCCACTAATTAGGCTCGAAACGACATTGGATTGTGACGGTGATGGATAGTTACAAGCTATTTAGAAAACGAAGTTTCACATGAGGATAACGGAAAAATCCAGGCCGAACTCGTTAACGCGCTAAAACGCCAACAACATACAACCCACCCTGGTAGACGAACGAAAGTTGCCTTCCGCCTGGAAGCCAAGTTAGGTGTTCGATATCACTGGCATGCGACGCTGCAACATGCCCCACCTCACTTGGATGTAGCCCCTCGAGGTCAGTAACCCATATCGCAAGGCTGGTTTTGCTCGCCGATGGCTTCTGAACTTCGGGTTTCACTGTGACAAGCTTCTTCCGCTTGCGAGACGCTGGCGTCTGAGCGGGAGGATCCCCATGATAGTACACTAACCAGGCTATTCGCCCATTGGTTGGGCAGATGGCTGCAGAAGCCGCCGCAAACGGAAGTCGTATCGTTTTCCTGGTGACTGAAGCTGGGTTCAGTGTTGATTGGACGGTGACATGCGCCACGCGCATGTCTGTACCGCCTTCACCTACATTTATGGAGACGATACGATGTTTGATAACGCCCGATATATAGTCGGCGCTCATCGACTTTCCGTCTTCAGGAAGGACCTTTGTGAAAGCTGGCTTCTCCGTATCACGAATAACAAGGCTGCTCGGGCAATGGCCCTCGGCACCTTCGTTGAGCACTGGCTCAAACCAGTATCTGCTATCCGCTAGCCAGGTTAGGTTGTATGGAAACTTACCTGTACTGTACCAAATCGGCCCAGTGGAGCCATCTACAGGAGCCGCCACTACCGGACAGTTCTGATTTCCAATGGACGTGTAAGCGGCCGGGTAGATCAGCAGCGTCTCGCCGTTAGGAGAGATGCGAAACGAGGCATAGACTGCGGGAGAGGCTGGAGTTGCCTTATGGCCAACCAGCCAATTACGATATCTGGTATTGAACGCCGTTAAGACTTTTCTCTTAGCAGAAGCAACGCTGTACTGAACCAGTTGAAGTGCGGACTGCCCGGCGTCGACCTCCGTGCATACAGCCGTGGTATCGCTCGACCACATCCAATCTCTCTGCACAGCGGGAGCAAATACAGAGATCTTTTTTGACCGGTGCAAAAGGTCGTGTTCAACGTCAGCAGCGTAGGCGGGCCGCGTTAGGTCCGCTAGACCAACAATACAAACCAACGTTATCAAACAAACGCGCATCCAGTCGCTCTTTCGTTATGAGAAGGTTAGCTGCCAATTCTCCGTGTGTTCATGCCATGGCAAGGGCAAGTTACGCGGGTTTACGCACAGACAACATTCGATTGCCGCCAATCTGAAACTCGTACTCAACCCTGCGCACCTCAACCGCATATCCGAGTTCTCGTAATCGATCCATGGCCACGGGCAGGTGTTCCGAAAGATCTCCAGTGAACTGAGTAACGATCGGGAAAACGCGAACTTCACCCGCCACACGCGCCAGCTCACGGATGCTCTCCAGATGAAAATCTGTTGAGAACTGATCGCTATACGTGAAAAGGAAGTGCGAACAGAGCGCGAGCTCAAACGTGCTGGCATCAAACGGCAAAGTGGGCAACCCACCTTCGATGTACCTGCCGGCATCCTTGCCAGCTGCGAAATCTTCCAGAAAGTTCGTCATGGCTCGCCGGCGAATTCGCGCGACCTGAGCCGGATTCTTAAACTCATCCCAGAGAAATCTATCCGCGTTAGCCTCAGTCAGCGCCAGCATTGTCTCGGCATTGGCATTGAACTGACTCAGTATCTGTTCTGCCGAAAATGCGTATAGCGGATCGACAGACACTATGGATTTACCCTGGCCGGTCAGCTCTGCGTTAAAACTGCTCGGACCAGCAGCAATATCGAGTATTCTGCCTTTCATATCCTGAGGCGTGAGCGCAAACATATTGATATATTCGCTCGCCAAACGCCCCCAGGGCACGACGGATTCAAGTAGCAAGTCTTACTCTCCCGGGCATAACTCTTGTCTCTCACGGACAAGTAATCAGCAACACTCAATAATCCAGTTAACTCTAAAGCCGCAACGAAGCGTTTATCGGCCATATCTCTGTATCGCCGCCAAGCGCAATGTAGTGTACCGGAATGGGATGATTATCGCAAAAAACCGTTAAGCAACACCGTACGGCTCATTGAAACAAGATTACCGAATCACCGATTCTAATTCAAATCTGCCTATTAACTACCACGGGCAAGGCGCATAGTCCTTCAAGAATTGACCGAATATCGGGGTCGCTTCATCAAGAATCCCCATGGCGATCGGGTGATAGATCCTTGCCATGCCATCTACAATATCAAGCGGAGGGTAAAACCCTCTGTCTTCTTGAATGCGTTCACGTTTGGGGCCGGGATTTTCATCTGTTACCCAGCCTGTATCTACGCTGTTCATGTAGATGCTGTCCTTCGAATAATCATCGCCGGAAGTTCTCGTCATCATATTCAAGGCGGCCTTCGCCATGTTTGTGTGAGGATGGAACACAGTCTTGTGCCTTCTAAACTGCCCTTCCATGGCAGAAACGTTGACAATAAATCGGCGCTGAAAACTCGAACGCATCATCAAGGGCTTGAGTCGGCTATTCAACACGAAAGGCGCAACAGAGTTGACAAGCTGCACCTCCAGCATTTCGGGGGCGCCAACCTCATCCAGGCGCAGAAGCCAGCTGTTGATATCGCGAGAATCGGCGCGCTCCTCGTTGTCTTCCAGTCGGTCTGCTGGCAGCACGTCGACCACGGAGGGCAGCGCACCATTTAACAGTGCGGTACTGTCAGAAACGATCAGTGTTGCAGGAGCCTCCTGCTTGACTGCAGTGGGCGCACCAATCGCAAGTGGCTCGCCCCCAACTAGCTCCTGGCGTACAAGCTCATTATAGAACCCGTTGGGCCTGCGGATTGTCTGTGCCGCGTTGTGAATTAGGATATCTATGGCAGGTTCGACCTGCAAAAGATGATCGGCGAAGGCCTCCACCGCTGGGAGATTCCTCAGATCCAGCCCGTAAACTTCTAATCGATGTACCCACTCCGCACTGTCCGGTTCGGCTGTGAAACGCCTTGCGGCAGCCCTCGGAAAGCGGGTAGTGACAATGACTTTTGCGCCGTCGCGCAGAAGCCTCAACACTGTTTGGAATCCGATTTTGACCCGGCCGCCCGTTACAAGAGCGGTTCTTCCCGTCAGGTCACAGTGCAAATCCCTCATCCGATAGTTGAATTCGGCGCAGGTTGGGCAGAGCAGGTGATAAAAGAAGTGCAGTTCCGTGTAGGCTGCCTTGCAGATGTAACAACTCTCAGGTTTGTCTAAGATGCGCGTTGCAGGAACGTCGCCGGAAGGCAGCGCGGCTGCAGCTATCGCATCCCTCTGTATCTGAACCATTCCGGTCGAGGCCATTGCGTCGCGATCTGCGAGCCGCTTGCGCCACTTCTCCTCGCGCTGATCGTTGCGTTTGGATTCCTTGTAGATCTTTGAGATAAGTCCTTTAAACCTGTCATTACGCCGAACAACGCCCGGGCTATTCGCGATCAACTGCAGGATGTCTAAACACTGCTCCATCTCTGCGTCCGAAACGGGTTCGACACGTTTTTCCGACTCTGCGTCCAACTGCATGCATCACCTTTGCTCTTGAATCTCGTTGTGACGCTAGTTTACCTCACCTATTGTAGACATATGTGGATACGTTAAGCTGCGGAAGGCGTCTGTAATGCCTGCTTCCGGTATAATTACGTCGTCATCGTGTGCGCACCTCAGGAGTTTCCGCCATTGTCCAGGTTCCATTTTGCAGCCAGCTTCTTTCTAGCCAGTTCCTTTTGCGGTACCGCAATCGCGCAACAGGCTCCGAACCCATTTCTTCCGCCATCCGCATCCGTGCACTATGCCCCGGATCGGGAGTACGACCTGAAAAACATACTGCTGGATCTCAAAGTGGATTATCCGAACAAGATGATCTTCGGAGTCGCGCAGAATACGATCGTACCTTTCCGAGATGGCCTGAAAACTGTGGTGCTCCATTGTGGTAAGAACCTTAGGGTGGATGCGTGCAAGGTAGCCGGCGTAACAGCAACCTTCACACATGATGCCGACATTCTTAAGATCAACACTCCTTCACCGCTTAAGGCTGGTGTTCCGGTTGTCGTCTCCACCCAGTACACGGGTGGCGATAAGCGCGTTAACAATGGGTTCATGGCAGATTCTGGCCTTCACTGGATTCGCTCCAATGGAGGCGAACCAAACCGTGTAGGATTATGGACACAGGGCGAAACGGAACTAAATAGAGAGTGGGTGCCCACGTGGGACTATCCAAATAATCTCGCCACCTCCGAGACGCGCACAACGGTACCAGCCGATTGGACCGTCATTGGAAATGGCGCTCTGAAATCCAACACACTAAGCGCCGATGGCAAGACGAGAACCTTCGACTGGCAAATGACGCAGCCTCACGCCACGTACCTGCTATCACTTGTCGCGGGCCCATTCGACGTAAAAACAGTGATATGGCGAGGCGTACCGCTAATGTACGTGGCTCCTAAAGGCAATATGAGCCTGCTCGACTACAGCTTTAGCGATACCCCGGACATGCTGTCGTACTTCTCCGATGTTCTTGGCGTTAAATATGCGTGGCCCAAGTATGCAGAAGACGCTATGTACGACTTCGGCGGCGGCATGGAGAATGTGAGTGCGACCACGCTGCCGGAAAGCTCCCTCTCAGACCCAAGGGATGGTTTCCGCCCAATGGCAAGCCTGAACGCTCACGAATTGGCTCATCAGTGGTTTGGTGATCTGGTGACTTGCCGCGACTGGGGCAACATCTGGCTAAATGAGAGTTTTGCCACCTTCTTCGAGGCCCTATATTTCGAGCATAGCCGCGGACCCGTCGCATATGCATATGAGATAAATGGCGACATACAGGGTTACATCGGTGAGAGCAAGCGATACAAGCACCCTCTTGCCACGAACATGTACCCGAGTCCAGATTCTATGTTCGATGGCCATACGTATCCTAAAGGCGGCTCGATCCTTCACACGATGCGGCGGTACCTCGGTGATCGACAGTTCTTTGGTGGGCTAAACCTGTATCTTACGCGAAATAAGCACACTCCAGTCGTAAGCGCCGATTTGTGCAAGGCGATGACGGATGTGAGCGGAATCAACATGGAGCCGTTCTTCAACCAGTGGATCTATAAGCCGGGGCATCCAGTAATCGATTGCACCTGGAATTGGGATGCGGAGCATCAGCGCGTTCGATTGCTTGTGAAGCAGACCCAGGACACTAAAGATGGCACTCCGATCTACACGATCCCTTTGGCTGTTGGCGTCATCCAAAACGGCAAACTCGTCGAAACGCCGATTACGATCACAAAAGCTGAAGAGACATTTGTGATTGAGACCGGAGGGCACGAGCCTGACGCGGTACTTTTCGATCCACATCATCGGTTTCTGCGTGAGACACCTGAGCTCCACTGGACTTCGAATGAGCTTCCGTACATTCTGAAGTTTGCCCCAAATCCTGTCGATCGCTCCGAAGCGCTCGAACGGATTCTCGCTGGTACTCCCACGGACACAAACGTTCAGCTCGCAGTCGATGCGCTGCGTTCGGATAGATCGCAATTTCCAGTATTCAGGTCTATAAGTCGGCTGGTCGAGCTGAAACAACCTGGGCTTCGTGGCTTCTTCCGCGATCAGCTTAAGCACCCGGATGTGGGCAGGCGCACTCAGGCGGTTTCTGGTCTCGCGGCGCTTCCATCAGATCCCCAGGATGTTGAAACTGTGAAAGCTCTGGTGAATGACACGGAGTTCTATTCCGTTGTCAATGCTGCGCTCTCCGCTCTAAAAACTTGGGACTCTGCATCCAGCAAACCGGTGCTTCTGCAGGCTGCCGGTATGAAGTCTCATCGTGACACGATCCGTGCGACGGCGTATAATCTGTTGCTGGAGATTAAGGCGCCAGAGCTGCCCGAGCTGCTTGCAAAATCAGCTCAGCCTACCCAGGAAGTTACGCTTCAGCTGATCGCTGTCGACACAATGAGCAGGCTAGACCCAACAGATCAAAAGAGCAGGGAAGCGCTCGGACAAGCGCTGAAGTCGCCCGTCATTTCCGTTGCCGTTCGGGCAGCGGCAGCCTTCGTTTCCCGCAAGGACAAATCAGCGATTACTGAGTTGAAAGCGCTGCTTTCACGGTTGCCGCATGAGGCTACTGACGAAGTTCGAAAACAGATAACCAACCAGATCACGACTCTGGAGAAGCTGCCGTAGAAGAGCACAGCAAAGCAAGTTTCCTAGCGCCGAACGAGCTGCGGTTACGATTCGACTTTTCTGGCGATCAAGCTTTGGGGGCAACTTCGAGCTATTTTGAGTCGCCAATGCGAATCGTAGCCGCATTTCGTCTTGACGAGGTCGTGCCTGCTCTCGAAGAGGTTCAGCGAGAAACGAATGAGGGGCGATATGCTGCCGGGTTTGTATGTTACGAGGCAGCGCACGCCTTCGATCCCGCAATGCCCGCCCTGGAGCTGCCAGACCTTCCTCTTGTTTGGTTTGGCATCTTCGACAAACCGTCGTGTTCGGGCCACTTCAAGTCAAATCGGGGATCGTCCTGTTTAATTGCTTCGGCAAGCATAACGACAAACCAATACAGCAAGGCAGTCGCAGAAATTCGATCCAGTATTCTTGCAGGCGATCTCTACCAGGCGAACTTCACCTTTATGTTGGATCTAAGTGTTGAAGGCGACCTGTTGCACCTTTATGAGCAGCTCTCTAGATCCAGCCAGTGTGGTTATGCGGCGTACCTGCAGGCAGATAGCCACTGCATCCTCTCCTTCTCACCCGAGCTGTTCTTCAAGAAACAGGGCGACTTCATCACGACGCAGCCGATGAAAGGCACGATGAAGCGAGGCCGATGGTCCGCAGAAGATGAAGCAAAGCGCCAGAAGCTTCTCGATTCGGAAAAAGATCGGGCAGAAAACTTGATGATTGTCGACCTTCTGCGAAATGATCTCGGCCGCGTCGCAGTGCCGGGAACCGTTATCGTTCGGCATCTCTTTGCCGCTGAACGGTACCCTTCGCTGTGGCAAATGACCTCGACAATTACTGCGCAAGCGGCCCCGCAAACGGAGTTGTTGGATCTCTTCAGGGCTTTATTCCCGTGCGGCTCTATAACGGGCGCGCCGAAAATCGCGGCAATGCATCGCCTCGCCAACCTGGAATCAAAACCGCGTGGCGTCTACTGTGGGGCGATTGGTGTTGTAAGCCCCGGTGGCGATTGCTGCTTCAATGTCGGAATACGTACCCTAACCGTTAACCGACAGAACGGACACGGAAGTATAGGTATCGGCGGGGGCATAACCTGGGATTCAAGCGACACGGCCGAGTATGATGAGGCACTAAGCAAGGCCGCATTTCTAACAAATCGTGTGCCGACATTCGACCTTTTTGAAACCATGCGCCTTGAGAATGCAACGATTCGTCACTTCGATCTGCATGTTGAAAGGTTAGCAGCCAGCGCCGTGTATTTTGGCTGGAAACTGGATTCGAGCGAGCTAACCGAGCTCATCACCGATGAGGTTGCGATGCACCCTTCTGGCCTGTGGAGAGTTCGCGTGTCTGTCTCCGCTGCGGGGAGCATGCATATCAATATCCAGCCACATCTCGACATTACATCGCCCCAAACATACACGATGTCGAGGATTGCGGTTCGTAGTGACAACGCACTGCTCTATCATAAAATTTCAGCGAGAGATACGTATGATCGCGCTTACTCCCAACGTGGTCCACACTTCGATGTGCTGCTGAAAAATGAACTCGGTGATATAACGGAGTTTACTCGAGGCAGCCTCGTAATCGAGGTTGATGGAGATCTGCTGACACCTGCGCTTTCGTGCGGGCTCTTACCAGGAATTGAGCGCAAGCGCTCGATTGATTCGGGATTAATTCGCGAGGCAGTAATAAGTGAGAACATGCTGAATTCATGCAGCCGACTCTGGTTTATTAACAGCCTCCGGGGGTGGATCGAAATGAAGACCTCCTCGTAACTGCTGCGTGCCGCGCTCTCTTTCCAGTAAAGAGGTATACTGCCAAACACTGTAAGTATCTCTCTTACCCATTAGCAACCATGCACATCCCCGATTCTATGCTTAGCCCTTCCACCTGCGCCGCTTGCGGAGCAGTGATGGTTCCCGTATGGGTGGGCGCAGCAGCCAGAGTTCGCAGGGAGTTGCGAACGCGTCAAATCCCCCATCTCTCTCTTGGCGCAGCGTTCTGCTTCACCGTGATGATGTTCAATATACCGGCGTTAGGCGGCACGACGGCACATCCCGTAGCTGGCACCCTCCTTGCAGTAATGCTCGGGCCTGCGGCAGCCATCGTTGGTGTTAGCGTCGCACTCGGAATTCAGGCGCTCCTCTTTGGGGATGGAGGATTGCTAGCCTACGGCGCGAACTGCTTCACTATGGCGTTCGCACTGCCTGTTGTTGGCTACTTCACCTACTCACTCATCAGCAGAAAACTCGGAAGAAATTCGCGATACCAGCCAATTTGTGCTGGCATAGGAGCCTTTGCAGGCATCAATATGGCTGCCATTCTTGTTGCTATCGCACTTGGAGTACAGCCTGCTCTTTTTCACGAGCCGAACGGGCACGCGATCTATTTTCCGTTTGGTCTCGCGATTACGCTTCCCGCGATGCTTGGCACACATCTGCTGATTGCCGGGCCAGCAGAAGCGATTGTAACAGCGCTCGCCGTAGCATACCTCCAGCGCAGCGGCGTTGGGCTATACACATTGACTGCGGAGTCGGTGGAATCTCCGGGACAGGGAATATTGCTGCGGCAGCGTCTCTATGTGCCACTGCTTGTCCTGATTGCTCTAACCCCCCTGGGTCTTCTTGCAAAGGGTGATGCCTGGGGAGAGTGGAATGCGGCGGGAGTGGCCACACAGATAGAACAAAGATTAGGCGCCAGTTACACGCCTGTCGGAGTGGCCGCAGGCGAAGCCCACAACCATCGCGGGCTTGGGATCCTTGCCGATTATGGAGCCACCTCGGGGAAATCGGGTTATGTTCTAGCCGCAATCTGCGGCGCTCTTACCATTTGTGCGGCGTTGGCCGGGCTGGGTATCGTCCTGGCCGGGCGGGATTCAAACCGTGCACAATCAGCCGCAGCCCAACCAATACAGTTGGACGCTGGCTCCAGTAAGACAACGGATTCGCTGCCGAGTTGGCTGGCGACTGGAACAGTCGAGGCCAAATCGGCTTCACGGGCAAAGCCCTCCAATCCTTACCTTGCGAAGAGCCTCGCAGAATTTGCGCGTCGAACTTCAGATGTTCTTGGACGCGAGGTGTGGCCCTCATATGCTGGAAAATTGCAAGCCATCGATGCGCGTGCGAAGCTTGCCAGCTTACTACTGCTGCTTACAGCCGTTACCGTCACACGTCACCTGGTGCTTCTTTCGGCTATGTATTGCTTATTAATCGCGGCGGCGGCGGCTTCGGGCATTCCCATTGGCCAATTCGCCCGCCGGGTCTGGCTAGCTGTTCCCCTGTTCATCGGCGGCATCATCTTGCCAACAGCCTTGAGCATCGTTACTCCCGGTCATGAGCTGTTCAATGTATGGATGCACCCTCATGTTGCCGTCACCTTACCTGGACTGCATCTGGCAGCCATTATCATGGTGCGTATCGGTGTCGCCATTTCGCTTGGCGCTCTCGTTGCGCTCACGACACGCTGGTCTGCGCTTCTGGCGGCTGCTCGCTCGCTTGGCGTGCCCCGCCTGTTTGTAAGTATTCTTGAGCTTACCTACCGATATATGGTGCTTATGATGAACACTGCGGTTGAGATGTTTGAGGCCCGCACAGCGCGCACCGTGGGTCATGCGCAGAATAGCGATGGTAGACAGTATGTTGGCACGACTGTTGGGATGATGCTTGGAAAGACCATGGCGCTTTCAGAGGAAGTTCACGATGCCATGACTGCGAGAGGCTTTAAGGGCGATGTGCGAACACTTCGCGGTCCTAAATGGCGCAGGGCAGATTCATTGTTTCTTGTGAGCTGCCTTGTTCTTGCCATTCTCCTCGTTTCCGTTGATAAGATTGCAGGAAATCTACTGTGACAGCGCTGTTTGAGCTTAACAAAATTAACTACAGTTACAATGGTGGTTTCTCCGCCTTAACTGACGTTTCGCTGTGTGTGAACACGGGCGAGCGGATAGCCATACTCGGGGCGAACGGGTGCGGTAAATCGACATTAATGAGAGTGTTGAGCGGACTTACACACCCGACGAGCGGAAACATCCTGGCCTTTGGCGAACCGCTTACGGAAAAGTCCCTCGCCGATGAAAAATTTGCTTTTGGTTTCAGGCGCCGGATCGGATACATCTTTCAAAATGCGGATGCGCAACTCTTCTCGCCTACTGTTCGTGAAGAGATAGCATTTGGTCCGCTGCAAATGGGGCTCGCACGAGCCGACGTCGATGTTCGAATTAAGGACCTAAGCGAGCTCATGGGGTTAACGGCACTGCTGGATCGAGCACCATTCCAACTCTCAGGGGGCGAAAAACGACGCGTGGCGATCGCATGCGTCCTGGCCATTAGCCCAGACGCCCTTTTGCTCGATGAGCCAACAACTGGGCTCGATCCGAGAGCGCAATACTGGCTCGTGGAGTTGCTTCAAAGGCTGCATGAATCAGGAAAAACTCTGATCACGGCTACGCACGATCTCAACATCGTTACGACAATTGCAGATCGCGCAATCGTTTTTAGCGAAGACCATCAGATCGTTGCGGATGGCTCAGCCTCAGACATCCTCGCGGATCACGATCTGCTTGTGCGGGTGAACCTTATTCACCCGCACCTTCACAGGCACAACGGCATGTTTCACGCTCACCCGCACAAAGATGCGCATGAACACCGCTCTTGAGAGCCGTTACGACAGACTTACAATCAGTATCTCACCCTGTTTTACCGTAATCGTAGGAAACGTTACCGTGATACGGTTTGAAGTCGCGGTGTGCGACGCCTGGTACTTACGGGACCCTACGGAAACCATGACCTTCTTGACCGGCGCATGGCTCGCCAGCTGAATTGTCGAGACACGAATCGATCCCTCGGTGACCGCAATTTCGTTCCGCTGCGTTCGAACTGACCGTGTCTGTTTGACGCTGCCCCATGCCTCTGGCCCCGTAAAGAGAGACTTGAAGTTATCGGGGGTATGCCTGGGTGCAAACTCAAGAGATGCGGAGATGCCATCGTATCTGAACCCTGATAAGGCGGTTAGAACTGACCATGATGACATCGCTCTGGCATAGTGCCCACCGCACTCGATTTCGTTCCACGGATTGCGCGGCATTGGATCTCGCGGCGCGCCATCGTACCGATCTCTGGCCGATTTTACAATTGCAAGCCCCTGTTCAATCATTCCCTCGTACAGCATGTGCCCTGCCACCTGATACTCAACTCCGGTCCACACCTCGTCCACATACGGAATCGTATTCGCAGGTCTTCCGCCCTTCGGCCAGGTGCAGATCAGCAGACCGCGGTCCGTACCGCCAGCGAACTTTCGCCAGTTATGATGGAAATTGGAAAAATCCGGTAACCAGTTGTACTTAAATATCGATTGAAGTGCGGTTTTCACATGCTCTTCGGGAAGCAGGTAACCGAGCCCAAGCTGATGCGCCCACCACTGCCCAAGCAGCTGATCGCTCAAGCATCCTGGGCCATATTCGCCAGATCGCTTCATGTAGTCAGGCAGATGCTGCTGGAAGTACTCTCCATTCCAGCAGAGTTCAACCAGGCGCGTTCTCCCTTTCTCGAATACGCCGCGGAACCTGCCAGCGGCTTCGTTGTCGCCAACTCTCTTCGCCATCTCCTCGCCTGCGCGCAGAGCAGCCAGGTAGTAGCTGCCAATGAAGCTGTTTACGCCATGGATAGAGTTGTCGTAGGTGTTCCACTGATCGTCGCTGAGCGTACCATCTGGCACGCCACCACTGGTTGCCGCGTCGCGGCCAATCAGATAGTTGACTGCGCCTTTTACGCGTGGATAGTACTCCTTTAAGAACCGATCGTCGGGAGAGTTAAGAGCTTCGCGATATGCCTTAAGAATACAGCTCGCGTGCCCATCGCTAAAGGGCTGTTCGCCGGTTGGCCTAGGGGGTGACGGCACCTCTGTACGGTTATCGATGCCGCCATCTGCCCGCTGCTGATGTTTGTAATCGATCTCCCTCATCGACCGTTCGAGGGAAGGGAACACATGCGCCAGCGTCTGCTCGTATCCCCATACATGCGTGCAGGTAGGATCGCAACAGCCGTTTGAGCCTTCCCAACCGTAAACGTCGCCGTTTGCGATTCTGAACACAACACCCGAGTGGCGTATGGTGCTAATCTGAGAAGTTACGCAGTCTAACAGCCAGTACGGCAACGTGCTGTCGTACATTGCCTTGCGGAATCTCTCCGTCCGGGCCCTCAACTTTGGGTATGCGGCAGCAATTGTCTTTGCCACATCTGCAGTGCTCTTCCACTGTTCGGCATAATGGCAGCCCATCCACTTGCCTGCTTCGTTGTACTTGTTCGGATACCTCCAGGCAAGGCTGAATACTATTTCGCGTTCTGCACCTGCGGCGAGGGTTACAGTAGATGCCAATGCGCCATTGACGGTTACACCGCGCTCAGTAGGTTTGGTCTGTTCCATTGAAGGCGCTTCGAATTGGCCGGAACCAGCAAATCGCTTCCACGCATCTGTCCAATCGGTGAACCCTGTAAGCACAGTAGCGCCTGCGCCAAGCGTCATTAAGGCTAGCTCACCGAAGCCGGGCGATGTAGCCGGAACAGCATCCGGCGCTGTGTAATGCAATCCTGCCAACCCACATATTGCAGAGTATGCAAGCTGCCGCGCGCCGGTAAGCTCCACGTTCGTCGGTGTCAGCACAGACCCGCAAACAACAACCACCTTACCAGATCCGTGAGTGATGCTGTAGGCGCCGTGGTGCAACACCGGCTCTTCGCTGGATTTTGCGCCCGCTTCAAGTGTAATAGCCTGCAGTTCAAGAGCGGTCCCCGTGGTCTTCGCGCCTGCAAAACGCACTGGCAGCAGCTTCTCCAGAAGCACGTAAGTCGCATGGCTTCCGGGATCGTCTGTAAAGGCGATATCATCAATATTGATGTGTCCCCAGCCTCCCGTGCCTTCATCCGCGATCTCGATATGGGCCGTCTTTCCAATCAACTCGCGTACGTTCCAGATGGCAGGGAGCAGATGCTCGGCCTCTTTGCCGGACTGAGCGCGGACGACTTTGCCATCGACAATCAAGCGAATTTGCGTTGCGTCCGAACTGCCGCCACCAATAAGGAACCGGATAAACTTGCGCTCGATTGCAAACGATTTGCTCACCATTTTGCCGGTGGTGCCGTCACCCTTCAGGAACGAGTTTACGAGTCCCTGACCATGAAATCCAGAAACCTGCTGCTGTCCTGGCAATGTACCACGTGCGGGTTCCGCGCCAAATGCCTCACCAGTTACTGTCCAATTGCCATAGCCGTGTTCAAAATCCTCAAAGAGGATCTCTGGCTGCGCCTCAATTTTCTCGACCGACTTGCCTCCAGTAGCGTCACCATACGCCTTTAACAGCGGTTGATTTGCACCGCTGAGCACTAGCACGGCGCCAGCCTCCACCAGATTGCTAATTTTCTGAAGAGTATCCACGGCGAGTTCAACAGGGGCATCCTCTAGCCAGACAATGGTATTCGCTGGTGGCTCTTTTGATTCGCCCCTGACCTGTTCGATCGCACCTATTGTAAGTTGGGCCGGGCGATCATCTGGCTTCGACAGTAACTGGCGCGTATCGAGATTGGTTATAAGGTGCGTATCCCGATTAAGAGTTGGGCTTGTTCCTGGCTTGCATTGCATTGCCAGGACTGTGGCTGACCCTTCACGATAGCTACGATTGTAATTGCCTCCATAGTTAGGATGGCTAATGCCCTTTCGCTCGGCTACCGAGTTGAAACCAACCGAATTAAAACTTATTGGGACACCAATCGCGTCGTAACCAATCACATTTTGAAGAAAGCCTGCGAGTGAGACTGTCTGCTCTTTAGCAGATGTGTTCCGTATTCTAAATGCAAAACATGCAGCAGGAATAGAAGAAAAATCGGCATCCAGGGGCGCAAACGGTGTAAAGCCGGTCATGTCCAATGAGACGGGCAACTCCGGATCGGAAAACTTCAGCCCAGCAAAAGGGTATTCTCCCGTCATCTCAATACTCTTAATTCGCGGCCAGTCCGGTCCGCCTGAAGTCTGAAGCAGTCGCGACACACCGTCGACGTTAATGCCAAAGAAAAACGGCACGTGGCCATCGCGAAGCGTATTAAACAACTGCCATGTCGTAAACTGACCGTCTGCCCCTAGCTCAAAGTTTCCCGTGCCGATACCACCGAGCGGCATCTTTGCGTCTGTGTGGGTAGATGAATGATACTTACGTTGTGTTGCAGCCTTAAACAGGTCAGCCTTCCAGGCGGCCAACTTTGCCGGATCTGCCTGTCGCTTAACCCATTCTCCCCATGCCGGCGATGCAAGCATTCCGGCGGCGCCAACACCAACCAACGCTATAAAGTCTCGGCGCGAAACGCCATTATATCTGCTGTCACAGCAGGTCGTGCCACTGTCACATCCACAGCCTTGGGTCTCTAGCTCTGGCATCTATGCCTCCATCAAGCCCATTTACGGGGCTAAATTTCTAAGAATAAGATGCTATTAGATTGCAGATAAGCGGAACGGACTCCTGCCATTTCGTGATATGTAGGCTCGACACACTGAAATATCGGATTCGGAAAGCAAACATCTCTTCAAAATTCCGTGCGTCGAAGAAGTCAGCCACAGCATGAATAACGCCGCGTGCACTATAGATTCGATGTATCGCGATTGTATTTGCCATCCAGATCGACTTTAAAGCTTTCTCGAGTAATATTTTCACGTGTACTGCCTCACCTAAACCAATCTGTAACTAACAACAACGCTACCAAAATCTGAATGAAATATATTTTCTTGACATAATTAAAATAGTTGCCTTATAATTGCATTCACGGCCTTGAATTTAGGACGCAATCATCCTACCGTTTGAGGCCATGCTTCACTGCTTACCTGCTCGTTAGAACAGGATTCTAGGCGACATCCCCGCGTTGCTATGTGACAGATCGGTCGCAACACTCGCCGATGACGAAGGAGAGACTGATGGGTTCTAAAGCTCCAAGGCGTGGTTTCACGCTTATCGAACTGCTAGTTGTTATTGCAATTATCGCAATTCTTGCTGCTATTCTCTTCCCGGTGTTTGCGCGTGCTCGTGAAAAAGCTCGGGAGACCTCTTGCCTGTCCAATACGAAACAGATTGGTCTGGCGATAATGCAGTACGTTCAGGATTACGATGAGGCGTATCCCGACTCATCCATTACGTGTAGGGATGATCCTGAGAATGCCCCCCTGTGCAACTATGCTCTAGGTTACCAGGGTGCGCTTCACATCACTGCATGGAGTCATCGGAGATATCTTGACGATGGTGCCAGCATCGGCGGTCATGTAAAATATCTGTATCCGTATGTCAAGAATACTCAGATTTTCACATGCCCCAGTGATCCTCAAGTGGGCAGATGGCTGCCACCGAACTATGCAAGCACCTACTACATGCGGCATGCGATTGACGGCTACGCATTCAGCGAGCGTACGCCTGTGAAGATGGCTATCGTTCAGCGTCCGGCCCAGCTCGCCGTGGTTATTGAAGAGGGCTGGCATGATGGCGGGCATACACCCTGGCTCTGGGATACTACCAATGAAAATGGCGTTAAACATGTAAATGCTGTCTTCTTCGATGGCCATGCTAAGCAGCTAGGAGTTCCCTATACCAGTAAACTAGGCACACCGTACTATGATGGTAACTGGTTCTTCCAGGGTCACCAGTGGTACTTCCTGAACGATCCTTCAGACATCGGCAACTAAGGAGGAGTTGGTTGAACAACCTTAATCCGAAAGCAGCTATCGCGTTTACGGTTCTCGCCGTCCTCTTAGCTGGACTCGTGATCTTTAAGACGGTAGCTGGCAGCAGACCAGGTACGCCTCCTCCAATTGCGAGTGGTGGCCCTTCTCCAACTGCGATGGAGTTGCCTGGCAAGGAGACAGCCAGTCGCGCAGGCGGTCCGGCGATCTCTGGGGCGAATGGCGGAGGCGGTGCGCCACCAATGGCGGCAGGTGGGATGACTCTTCCTGGCGGTGGCGGAGGCATGTCGGCTCCGATGCCTGGCGGACACTAACCAGGGTCAGCTAAATTGTACGACCAATCGGTCGTAATGAAGCATCCGTCCAAATTCAAAGTAGGAAAGCGAAGAGGCAGTTGAACTCTAGAGTTCTGCTGCCTCTTCGTTTGATTCATTACCTGTATAATCTATAGTCATGGCGCTAAGCCGATCGGTTGGCAGATGCGCAAACGTTATCGTTGGTCATTGGGGGTTGTGATGGTATTGATTGCATGCGCTGCGGCGGCACTCGTAATTTCAACTGGAGAAGCCCGGGTTCGTCAAACCAGCGGTCAAACCGTTGTGATAGAAACTGGCAGGAACTCGAGCCAGGTTGAACGAAATGCCGCTCGCCTGCTTCTAGCGCGGCTGCAGGAGATCGCGGGAGTAAGCGCCTCTATCCAGCAGGAGAAGATTATTGGGCAACCAGAGACGCCGAATGTTAAGTCAATCCATATCTTGCTTGGAATACCGGAACACCATGAGGGCATCGCCACATCGTTCAAGAAGCTCAGAATACCTCCACTCACGCAGATTGAACCCGGACCTGAGGGGTTTCTGCTGCAATCGATTCCATCGGACCGTGGGATCGGAGTACTTGCAGCGGGCGTAGACGACCGGGGAACTGTATATGCGGTGGGCGAACTGCTACGACGCGCTACATTCGCACCAGGCAGCGTATCATTTCCTCCAGATCTATCCATTCGCACGGCGCCGGCATTTGAGGTGCGCGGAACTCAGATAGGGCAGAGTAATGTCCTGCTCGAAAAAGGCCATGCACGCAAATGGACCGAAAAAGAGTTTGAACATGCGGTTACAGATACGATACTTGCGGGTGCAAACGTAATTCAAGTAGGTGGGCCGGAGCGGTCAGATCCCACAAGGAAAGTCCTGGCAGCATTCGGTATGAAAACCTTGTTTCATTACACCCCGAATGTAGGTTCCGGCCCACCAGAATGGCAGGCCAGCGAATCGATCGGCAGATCTGGCTATCTGTGCCCATCTATCCCAGCTGCACGGGCAGCGCTGCTTGCACAATGCGAAGAGTTCTTTAAGAAATGCCCGGACTATGACTACGTGCGACTGGTAGGAGGCGATGGCGGAGGCTGTGAGTGCGACAAGTGCAAGCCGTTTGGCGGAGTTTTCATTCGGCTATGTGAAGATCAGGCCGCGATTATTCATAAGTACCATCCCAAAACAGAGATCTTTGTTACGAACCAGAAGTTCGAAAACGCAAGCGATGAAGCCATATTTCAGTATCTCCAGGAAAAGCCTAGAACCTGGATGCGTGCATTTTGCTATGGACCGGGCTCCGACGCGATGTCCTGGCAGCCTGGACACAGGCAGACACACCGAATGGACCTGTTTCGCTTTCCGGGATTCGGTCCAACCAGCCGCTATCTGCATGAGATCTTGCACCAGTTACCGCCGCAGCAAGACATCGTTTTCTACAACGAACTAACCCATTGGCGCTATTCTGAATTCGGATACGTTCAGGCATACCCAAGGCCAGACAAGGATGGAAACCATCCACCGCACTGGGGACATGAGATTTATGAGCGAATGCCAGACAGATACCTGAACTTAGTTTATGATCGTCTCTCGTTCTTTGCATGGCCCAGGTTCTACTACAAAATGTTTGGTGAAACCGTACGGTACGGCATTGGAGACTGCACCCATTCGAGCGGCACGCAGGATCATTTCAATCAGTGGATGTGGCAGCGTTTGCTGTGGGATCCACAGCGTTCCTTAGACTCGATTCTCGCTGAGTACTGCACAACCTGGTTCGGCCCGGAAGCGGCGCCAGAGATGCATCAGGCGCTGCTGTCCCTGGAACAGTACCTGCAGGATGACCCTTCAAACCCGCTCCCTTCACGTGCTTCACTGCGCAAATACTATGACCTTGTGAAAACCGCAGGCGGCAAGATGCCGGCATTTCGCCGAAAAGCTGCGTGGCTCTGGTTGGAGCATCGCCAGAAAGCCGCGATCGATCTGCATACAGCGCTCACGGTTAAGGCACAGATGGAGCTTCGCGACGCTGTGCAGCACAGGATCACTGTGGCGCTTTCCGCCGCCAATCCGCTCCCGGCAATAACAGAGTCCGAAAAGCTACTGAATTCACAGACGGAATCTGATCAACAGAAGCAGTTGAGAGCCGAGGCAATCCGGTATGGTGAAGAGAGCAATCAAATCTATGGTCTCCGCAGTGAGGGTATCTATAGCCTCGACCATGACTTCATAGGGCTAGGTTGGATTAAGAGACAGCTCGCACGCGCTGCCGTAGCGAAAGAAGAAGAGCGCAGGGAAATGCTGTCACTCATCGCAGATTATGAGAACCCCGGCCCAGGCGGATTCTACGACAACTGTGGCACCTATGAAAAGATGCCCCACCTTGTGAATGGGTATCCTTACGATTTTGGTCAGCCGCTCGTCTCGGGAATGATGTCGGAGATGTGTACACGCAGCCAGAAGACGATGTGTTCCACCCAGGATGAGAAGGACGGGGTCGCATTTAAGTATGAGGGGCTGGATCCTACAGCACATTACAAAATCCGAGTTACGCTTGTTGGACCCAAGTACCAGGGGCGCTACGGCGAGAGGATGAACCAAAAGGCAGAGAACATCTATGCGAATGGCGCTTTGATCGCGCCGGCTGTTTCGGTACCCGTAGCTGAGCCGGAAATGTACACCTTCGAGATACCTGCGCAGGAGACAAAAACAGGATCGGTCACCATTCGCTTTCAAAAGATGCCAGATGTGGCGAATGGTGACCGAGTTTCAGTAGAACAATGGCGCAACACGGGTGGCTGGGGCACCATCGTTTCTGAGATTTGGCTCATGAAGCGGCCCTAATGCATCGGCGTTAGCTGGATGTTCTTCAAGTTCATAACGGCTCCATGCGGCATCGAGAGAACATTTACACGAATGGTATGATCCCCCTCTGTAAGCGTAATGGAGCCGGGAAGCGACACGACATGGTAATCTAGCCAAGAGCGAGTTGCTTCAACATGCGCCACTACGGGCATCCGCTTACCGTCTGCCTGTATCTCATAGGTCGACCCGGCGCTGCCAGGCTCACATGCAATCTCGAGCTTAACTGTGAACTTACCTGCGGCGGCGGCCGGGACCTTGATCTTCCAGAAGGGCGCTTCGGCCGCATTGGTCCAGAAGCCGATATTCTCGTTTTCAAGCTTAATGGCATCGCCCTGCAACTCGGCATCCGTTGCCGCCAGCAGGAATGAACCATCTGTTCGTGGCGCCAGGCCAATTTGCGTCTGTTCAACGACAGGGGGACCAGCAAGCTTAAGTTCGATCGCCGTAGACAGCGGATCGAGGTTTGCCGGTTTGGACACGACGATCTCTATGCCTGTATTTTTACTGGCGGTTACATTCAGCTTTTCGCCCGTAGCAACGACATGAGCGCTCCTCACGGGTGTCTTGAGACCCGCGAGCACAAGGTCGCCCTTTGGCCACTCAAAGACGTTAAGAAAGAGACTGTTGCCCTTGACTGTCGCTCTTCCTTCAAAGGGCAGTCGTTTGTATGGGCTGGCGGTCGTGCCATAGATGGTCGCCCCGTTCTCCTTCATCCATTTACCTACCTCAAGCAGTCGCTCAACTTCTGGCTGAGGTATCACACCGGTAGAGTCTGGTCCAACATTTAGTAGGTAGTTTCCACCCTTAGACGCGATGTCGATAAGGTTTCTCAATAGCGTCTCCGATGACTTGAAGTTTGTATCGTAGCTCTTGTAACCCCACGTGTCGTTAATCGTCATGCAGGTCTCCCAATCTCGGCCCTTAAAGCCTGTAGCTGGGATGAACTGTTCTGGAGTTTCTGTATCGCCCGGCACGCCGTTGCCTAGCCTGTTGTTGGCAATTAGTCCGCGCTCCTTGGCAAAACCAGCGGTGAGCAGGCGGATATCTTCCGGTGACATGGGCACGGGGGTATCCCACCATAGAACAGCCGGATGGTATCGAGACAGAAGTTCACTAACCTGAGGCGCCGCTACCTTGCGCACGTATTCGTGAATGTCGCCATCTTGCGCTTTGTCCCAGTGACCTCCGTAGGCGGCGCCACCAGCATGGTGCCAGTCTTGAGCCTGCGAGTAGTAAACGCCAAACTTTATCCCGCGCTTACGGCAAGCAGCAGCAAGCTCGGCGATAGGATCGCGTTTGAATGGCGTTGCATCGTAGATGTTGTACGGGTCGGAAAGCGAATGGAACATCGCAAATCCATCGTGGTGCTTCGATGTAATGACAACGTATTTCATGCCTGCATCGGCTGCGATTTGCGCCCATTGGTCTGCGTTGAATTGAGTAGGATTAAAGTGTGCGGCTAGTGCGCCGTACTCCGATACAGGGATCTTAGCCGTATTCATAATCCATTCGCCAATTCCCCCAATCCTTTTGTCTTTCCACGTGCCTGCCGGAACCGAATATAGGCCCCAGTGGATGAACATTCCAAACCGAGCTTCTCTCAACCACTTCAGGCGCGAATCACGCTGCTGTTTCGTTTCAGTTGCATGCGGATCCACTGAGTCCTGTGCACATGCCGGTAGCTTGTTGGCTCCGGTAAGTGTCGCGGTCAGCAGCAACACAACTGCGGTATTGCGTAGATTTAATGCCATTTTCGACTCCCGTTGGCTTACAGGTTCTGCCGGCCAAAGCAACGGCCGGTATCGCCTGTAAAATCTGGTAGAATGTGCAAGCACTGCAACGTGCACAGGGCTTATGTGCCTGTAACGATCAACTCGCAGTAGGCGTATTATAATCTCATGGGAGCGATTCCGTCGAGATGTGCCATGAAAGGAACATACTACCAAGATTGATTGAGCTACAAGTAGTCAACAACAGACCTTCCGCAGAAACTCACAGTTCGTCGGATCATGCTGATGTTCATCGTCAGCTTAATGATCCCGGGAACTCTCCGAGAGTTGTGTTTTCAGGCGCGTATACGTGGAGACGCAGGCGGCCAAGCACGCTGGTAGTAGCATGCTCTGATGGGCGACTACAAAAGAGCATAGACGAGTTTCTCGAACAAAAGCTCGGCGTGGTTGATTATGACAGACTATATGCTCCAGGTGGTCCAGGTTGCCTCGGCATTGGCACCTTCGATATTCGAACAGACCAGTTAAAGCGCGAACTGAAATTCCTCATTGAAGCACACCAGATCGAAGAGATCGTGCTTCTGTTTCATGGCGCCGGTCCTGGTGGTCCATCCGATTCTGTTTGTGCGCACTACAAGAGACTGCTCCCAGATGCATCCGTTTCCGAGATAGAACGTCAGCAGCACGAAGATGCGCTCGAGGCGCTCAAGATTATAGCAAGGCTCGTTCCCCAGATTCCAGTGCTTGTTTACCGGGCAGAAGTGCACGGCGACGGTACCGTGCGATTTGTCGACCTGCGCAGTTCTTAGCGTACGGCACACCTTCTCACTAACTTGCCTTCTCAAATGGAGGGCGCATGGCAGACGAAGCAGTCTCACGTGAACAGCGCATCGCGGACTCAGCGCTGCGAAAAGTTAACTCTCGACTCATTCCCTTTCTTTCGCTTCTCTACGCCTTCTGCATCATTGACCGTACAAACGTGAGCTATGCAGCACTCCAGATGCGGGGTGATCTGCACTTCTCCGATGTCGTTTTCGGCTTTGGATTCGGTGTGTTCTTCATTGGCTACTTCCTGTTTGAAGTTCCAAGCAATCTGATTATGGAGCGAACCGGTGCGCGTCGGTGGATCGCTCGGATCATGATCTCCTGGGGGATTCTCTCTGCGTGCATGATGCTGATCAAGACTCCTGCTCAGTTTTGCACCCTTAGGTTTTTCCTCGGTATTGCTGAGGCTGGCTTCTACCCCGGCATTGTCCTCTATTTTACATACTGGATTCCCGGGCAAGCGCGCGCGAGGGCTCTGGCGCGTTTCTTATCTATGCAGGCTGTTTTTGCTCTCGCGAGCCCAATCCTTGGAGGCATGCTGCTCAATCTTACCGGGAAAATCGGCCTTCGAGGATGGCAATGGCTATTTCTTGTGGAGGGCATTCCATCGGTTCTGTTAGGCGTCGCTGTGTGGTTGCTGCTGCCGGACAAACCCGAGAATGCGAAATGGCTCACGAGTGAAGAAAAGCAGTGGATCGTCGGCAAGTTGAACGAGGATGCACGAATGCTGGATCAGGTTCAGCACATCTCCATGCGAAATCCATTTGCAGACAAGCGGATACTCGTGCTGTGCATTGTTTTCTTTGCGACTGCCACAGGAGGCAATGCAGTAGGCTTTTTCGCCCCGCAGATAATAAAATCTCTGAGCGCTGGAGCCTGGTCCGACAGCCGTGTTTCGATGAGCCTGATCATTCCAGCGATCGTTGGCGCCATCGCGATGACGCTGGCTGCGGGCCACTCCGATCGAACAGGCAACCGTCGTTATCATGTAGCGGCAGGATATCTCCTCGCGGGCGTCGCTTTTATTGTGGCTGCACACGCGCCGACTGCCAGCCTGCTGGTAGCGGCATTAGCGCTCAATGCGCTCGGGGAACGTATCGCGGCAGGTTCTTACTGGGCTGCGACTTCGAACTTGATGGGCGTTCGTGCTGCCGCAGGTGGTATCGCGCTAATCAATTCGGTAGGTAACCTCGGCGGCTTTGTTGGCCCTATGTTAATGGGTGAGATAAGAAAGCGCTCTGGAGGGGATTTTGGACCCGGATTATATATGGCTTCGGCGCTGATGATTATCGGCGCAGCGTTCGCGCTGCTTCTAAGAAGGCCACGTTCGAATGACATTGCCTCGGCTGATGCTCGGGTAGAAGTCGTTGTCGCTGCAGTTGAGCAACAGCTATAAAGGACGCGTATTCACTTTCGTTAAAATAGCTCAGCGCTGTCGATACTCGGGCTCCAGTGCGTTTCAATGTGCTGTATAACTAGCTGAGTGCCCATTTCGTGCGACACAAACGGAGACATGCGGCTGCAATACATCGTGTCGGTAAGGTCGCGAACGAGCGCAACGCGGCGGCCAGCCCGAACAAGGCTGCGAATACCGAAGGACCGACCGAGAACACACATGTTTGTGTGAACTCCCATGATGAGCGCCAATTCCGTTCCGTACTGCTCAAGCAGGTTATGAACCTGCTGTCCGCTCTCCGTTATTGCGTCTGCATCCGCTATTTCGATTGCGGGGTGTTGCCTAGACCACGGCATCACCTCTGGTATCACACACACCGGGACATCATCGCATCCGACGTCCGAATCATCGATTGGCAGCTCGCCCTCAAAGGAAGCATCGAGACGTTGCCACGATGTTAGATCGCAGCCAGCCTCAACCATCGGCGCTTCTACGGCACGTGCGCGAGCCGGGGAGCCCGAGTAGAACTTCATGGTGTCGCTGGGAGCATGGATAATGAGCGCGCCAACATCTCGAAGGCGTTTCAGGCTCGAGTTCATGACAGGCGCCATAGTATCTACCCTACTTGTGGCCCCAACGCACCAGTGCCGATCCCACATATCGCATACGATCACGGCGAGCGCAGAAGGCGAAATCCTCACAGTCTCGATCGTGACAGTTCCATCAGATGTTCGAGATCGAAGCTTCAGCTCAATCATTGCGTTGTTTTGTCCCAAAGATCTAATGAATTCTGTTCATTACTTGAGCATTCCGTTGAGAATTGCAGCCAACCTCGTTCCAGCCAGAACCGCCAATTTACGGCTCAAGGTAATTTGCTTCGGCAGATAGTCTGCACCAAGCGTGCCGCCCTGCTTCAATCCATCATAGACAGAGCTATCCGCTGTTGCGGCGCCTTTCTTGATCCATTGTTCTACGTTCAGATTGGCAGAATCTGCAGGCGAAGGCGCAAGTGAGGAATCGGCCCGCCACCTGGCCGTAATTGCGTCGTAGGTAACGGGTAGCCCGTCGGCTCGGTCTTTAGCGATTGCATGGGTTATGCCGGCGTCCCAGTAGCCATGCAGCCGAGTTGGCCGATCTGGTCGATCTGGATCGGTTACCGTCAGTCGGTTTCCACCGGCATCGCCTGCTTCAGGAAAAAACTCGAAACTCGAAACACAGTGAAGCGGCTGATGCAAGTCTCCGACAATGTGTTCAATCCAGTAGAGCCACCAGCACTCCATTTTTTGATCGTGCGAACTTGATGACGCAAGGCCAGCGAGTTTCTCTCGGGCCAGCGCAAGGGCGTTCAAAGCGTTAGAATCCTCCGGCGTGTGCTTACCTTTATCGCGCACAGGTACATCGTAATAGTGCCAGGTCTTGCAAAGGGCGTGCTCGTTGTTCGCGGGATTTGGTTTTTCGGTCTTGAAAAACGTGAGATTCATATCTGCGATTATGGACTCGTACTGCGTGTTCCGGTCACCTTTGATAACGTCGGCAAATGTTGAGGCGCGACGAAATGCATCGCGAACGTCCGCGTCTGCGTCGCTTGTCGGGCGGAACGCCGGGTCACCAGCCTTTAAGATTGCAGCAACCTGCCGTTTAGCTCCAGGCGTCAACTGTGACCAGGCTATGTCTGCCACTTGCATATGGCCGGTTGCATCCCATGCTCGAGCAATTGGTGAGGCGCAAAGCGCAGCCATGCCCGCGGCCACGCTAACGATAGCTCTAAAGCACATGTGTGTATTTCTTATCACCGAGATCTCCAATGCCAATACGTATATAGATACTCCAGGCGGAGCATATCCAGACGATACTGCAAACCGGTTCGGATATGAGTATACCAGCCCAATTTACACGTTCCGAGGTCACCGTTGATCGAGCCAATTTACGTACAAGAGATTGGCTTCCAGTTAGTGCCGAATCTCGAGCCGCTGCCCGGCCACAAGCGCTG
>CAIXIX010000280.1 GCA_903919615.1 uncultured Chthonomonas sp. | reverse complement strand
GTCCTGAACTACCCGATCAATGTGAACCAATATATGATTTTGAGGGGGCATCGTGAGATTTGGTCAAATATTAACTTCCACTGCCATTGTCGCTGCACTAGCAACTGTTAACTGCGCATACGCCCAACAAAAACTTTCCTACAACTTCGCTCCCTACGACCTCTGCAGCGCAAACTGGACCGCATCCAACTACCTGCAGGCGTTATTTACGCCGCGCTGGAAGACAGAGGCGTTTGCGCATGATTCGTTTGGGGATGCGGCTGGCCGCAACGGGCTTTACTTTGCTGATGATATGGGCCGGGTAATTCGAGCCCTCGTTCAGGAGGCAGAATACAGTCCCATCGCGCGAGTGGATGCTGTATCCGCAATGGCGGAAGGACTGCTGGCATCGAAGATGCCGAAGACGCCGGGGCGATACTTCTTTTCGATGGATGGGCGCAAGGCGGTCTTCCTTCAGCCTAAAGACGGCAACCTCACTCTGCAGTGGCTGCAGGACACAAATACTCCGGTTGCGACGTTCCGGATCGAAGTCCGTTCCGCGCGAGGCAACTGGAACACCATTCACTTCTCGGATGCAAAACCCATTGCGAAGAGCCCCGATGAGGACGTCTATACTTCCGACGTTGGCAGCGTGGAAGCGCATTATTTTGCAGGCTGCACCGATCGCGCTCCATACGTCGATCTGCATACCGACGCTGTGGTGGATATAAGGTTTTCCGTTACCCAGGCATCGCAACCGCGCGGCATCCTGCAGGGAAAAGGCCGCCTCCTACAGGCGGACATCTCGGTACCAGCGACGGAGTTAAAGTCGAACCCTTACATTGCGCTTCGGGTGGATTCTAAGTACGACAATGCACATTCCACAAAGCGAGGCTGGGAGATGCCAGAGCTCTGGAATGCACTCGACAGTTACACGCTGCTCGCCTGGCCCCATGGGCAAAACCCAACACTAAGCGCCGAATCATATAATGGGCATTACACCACCGTGAGTCTCGTGTGGCGCAAGGTGAAGGCGGCCCGGCTCTACGCTGCGCCAATGCTGGAGGTCGATCCCGAACATGCCGACTATATCTGGTATGCAGGGGATAACCTCTCAAAGAGTGGAACCTTTGGGTTCGGCCACTACCTGCCATCACGTCCAAGCAATAACTTCAGCGGCACCGTTGTCGGGCTGGCGTCGGCGGCATGGCTGCTGCAGGAGTACCATCGTCCTAATGCTCCTGAGATCAAGTCTGCGGCGATTGAGGCATTCGGGGCCGCAATAGACTCCGCCAAACGCGGGTACTTCGGAGTGTATGAGTACAACCTGATTGAGGCGGCTGAGTACCTGAAGCGCATTGCGCCGGACCGCTTCCCTTATGTTCAGTGGGCTCGGATCTGGGCGGATCGAGATCTCGCTCGCCGACCTGAGGGTACCCTCGCTCCACCCTGGACCGATGCCAGCCTTCGAGCCGTACGCTGCTGGTTTGCCGCGTACCGCATCACTGGAGATGCCAAGTATCGCGACGCTGCTGAGAAGGCGATGGCTGAGTTTGCGGTTCCCACGCGTGCACCGTTCGATGGCTTTCTATGGCGTGGAACACCACGCCCATGGGATTCGTTTGAGTGCACCGGTGGCGCGATGCTTATCGGCACTTGGGGCGCGATGCAGGATCCTCGCGCGGATCAGTCGGTCCATGAGGCCGGTCCAAGCTACATGTGCGACTACGGGTTTATCCCCTATCGCACCTGGACCTGCGACGATCTTCTGCCATACTACGTTGGATATTCTCTTCCTGCAGTATTTGGAGCAAAGGGCTGGGACGGCAAGCGCAAGCTCATTGCGATGGACGAATTCGTATCTTATGATAAGAACGGCAATGTACGGTCGGTTGCGGCGCCGGAATTTTTTAAAACGGTAATACGGTAATGGGGTAATTCGGTAGTTTGGCAGAGCTTACGGGATTGAGAGTGAGGTCTAGAAGCAGATTGAAAGTGGTTCTAATGTCCACATATATGAAAGTACTGTTTGCGGCAGCGTGTCTCATTGCAATTTGTGCCTCGAAGGAGATTGCCGTCGCATCATCTGTTGATCTCAAATCGGGGCGCAACACCAACATGATCCGGGATTACGGGCTCAAGAACTATATTGGGGTCTCCTGCGATCTGCCGCATCGCGAGGATAGGCCCTGGAAGTTAAAATGCAAACTGCCCTATAACTGCCAGTTCCAGCCCTGGATCAGCGTGGATCCAGTACAGGGAAAGCAGCTTGTTTTCAACTCCACTAATCCTCTCGTTCTCTACCTCACACCAACCGAAACTTGCACCACCGTCGCCGGGATAAGAGAATACGAGGCAAAGAACTGGGTCAGCGGCGAAGGCGCTGTCTATACCATTCCGGCAGGTGTCACTGTACGCGCAGTCAAATACAGGGAGACCGGCTACGACACCGACATAACTGGCTCCTTTACGTGCAACGACGAGGATTTCAACATACTCTGGCGCAAAGCGGCGCGAACCGCATACCTCTGTATGCGGGATCACTTCTACGACTGCCCGGATCGCGAACGGGTCGGCTTCTGGGGAGACGGCACGCCCGAGTTGGACCAGTGCTTCTATCTGTTTGATACTCGATCTCATGAGCTCTGCAAGGATCTCGTGCTGAGGCCGCTGGAGCCAGAGTTCTATCCCGGACAGCATCTCGAATTTCTTGGCGAATATGGTCTCTGGTTCTACTATCTGCACACTGGAGACGTGAGCTCGATTGCGAAGGTGTTCGATACAACAAAACAGTTCCTGTTCGAAACCTACAAGTTCGGACATAAAAACACCTGGTACGATTGGGGTAAAGACAGCAAAGACACGAGCGTAATCGAGACCTGTTTCTATTATATCGATCTCGGTACCTTGCGAAAGATGGCAGTTGCTACAGGGCACAACGCTGACCTCAAGATGATCGATCAAAAACTCCAGGAGATCCGACTATCCTTCGATGCCCGTTACTGGAAGGGCCGCTGGTACCAGTCTTCTGACGTAAATACGCCAGACGATCGCGCGAACGCGATGGCAGTGAATGCAGGGCTGGCAAATCCTTCACACTGGGAGTCGATCTACACCAACGTCCTTGCAACAACCACCAATTCGAGCTGTTTCTTCGATAGATGGGTATTCGAGGCCCTGTGTAAGATGGGCAAGCAGGATAAGGCGCTGCTGCGTATGGCATCCCGCTATAGAACGATGATCCCGTGCAGCTTTACGACTCTCTGGGAGCATTACGATCGATGGTGGGCGTCGTGGAAGAATGCGTACGATGACGCGTCGTCGCTCAACCATGGATGGAATCCCCCTGCGCTGGTGTTATCGCAGGATATTGCCGGGGTACGGCCCATCGAGCCTGGCTGGAGTACATTTGAGGTGATGCCAAAGGAGGCGTTCCTTACCTCTATCAAAGTCTCCGTACCCACGATACGCGGAGCGGTAAAGATGTCGCTCCGTAAGACGGCGAACACGTATTCAATCGACGTCGAGGTGCCTGACAACACCACTGCAATTGTTGGAATACCCCGCGGGTCCTTTTCGTCTCTGAAGACGATCGATGTCAATGGTCAGGCAATCTGGAACGGAAGTTTCGGTACGGCGCCGCAAGGCATCCAATGGGTTGGAGAAACAGCAGAGTATGTCACCTTCCGAGCCGCTCCCGGGAGATGGCGCTTCGTCGGACATGGAAGGTTGCCGATCTCCACGCCAAAGCCTCTGCCTGCCCGCGGTCGCAAAGAGATCGCACTAAACCGGCGAGGATGGTCCGCCGCGGCTTCTACCCCCGATGGCTCCTATCTCTTTAGTGGAGCGAAGATCCCGATCGAGGTTCCGGCAGCAGACGCGATCGACGGGGATGCCTGGACGGGTTGGCGAGACATTAGCCACACTCAGTATCCGGGGCAGTGGTTTCAGGTGGATATGAAAACGGTTCGAGAGTTCGACAAAATCGTGCTAGATAATACGTGGGCGTGCTGGGACTCTCCCGAGCAGTATTCGGTGACGATATCGATGGATGGGGTGACGTGGAGCCCTTCTGTTGCCCAGGGGCATGGGAAGCTGGGCATGACAACGATATCGTTTCCGCGGCAAAAGGCGCGCTGGATTCGGGTAACGCAGACGGGCACGAATGCAACCTACAACTGGTCAATTTTCGAATTCAATGTTTTTCTGGGAGTTTGATAGGAGAAAGCATGCAGAAATCTGCTACGAGTGACAGCCTGACTGCGCAAGTCAATTCTCTGTTTGCCGAATGGGATCGGCCGGATGCGCCCGGCGCAGCGATCGCAATCATACAGAACGGCGAGACCGTCTACAAACAGGGCTATGGGATGGCGAACCTGGAGTACGACATCCCGATTTCGCCAAGCACGATCTTTCATGTCGCCTCGCTCTCGAAGCAGTTCACCTCGTTTGCAATTAACCTGCTGGCGCTAGAAGGCAAGCTCTCGCTGGACGATGAGATTCAAAAGCACTTTCCGGAGTTCGGCGATTTTGGCAAGCCCATCACGCTGAGGCATCTGCGACACCACACCAGCGGCCTCCGAGATCAGTGGGATCTGCTGGCGCTCGCAGGATGGCGAATGGAGGATGTGATCACAGAGCAGGACATCCTAGATATCGCCTGGATGCAGCGGGAGCTTAATTTTGAGCCGGGCTCCGAGTATCTCTACTGCAACACAGGCTATACACTGCTTGCCGTAATCGTGAAACGAGTTTCGGGGCTAACCCTGCGCGAGTTCACGCAGGAGCGAATATTTGATCGACTTGGCATGACAAACACGCATTTCCACGATGACCACCGAATGATCGTTCCCAATCGGGCCTACTCATACGCTCCTCGCGAAGACGGATTTGAGCACCGCATTCTCTCATTTGCCAACGTCGGCACGACTAGCCTGTTTACAACCGTCGAGGATCTCGCGAAGTGGGACCAGAACTTTTACGAACCTGTAGTTGGCGGAACGGAAGCAGTTGAGCTGCTGCACGACCGTTTCGTACTGAACGATGGCACAACGATAGCCTACGCTGCTGGTTTATCGATCGGCGACTATCGGGGATTAAAGCGAGTGGATCATAGCGGAGCAGATGCCGGATATCGTGCGCACATCCTGCGCTTTCCCGGTGAGCAGTTTACGGTCACCGTGCTTTGTAACCGGGGTGACGCAAATCCAGGAACGCTGGCCTACAAGATTGCAGATATCTATCTAGCCGATCGACTTGGCCCTGTCCCGGTTGAGCAGCCAGCGACACCGAATCCACCTAAGGCCGTAATCGCTCTCGAAAGCAGTCAATTAGCGGAATACACAGGCGACTATTTCAGCGACGAATTGACTGCGATCTTTGCGTTTACCGTGCGTGAAGGCAAGCTCATCCTGCGTGTTCGGAAGGGAGAACTTGTGCTGGATGCTTCAGACAAGCTTGACACCTTTGAATGTGAAGCTGGAAAGATTACTTTTCTTCGTACCCGCAGTAAGCGGATTAATGGGTTTACGGTTTCGACGGGAAGGGTGCGAGGGTTGCGGTTTCGAAAGACCACTGGCAAGTAGAGGCAGTTGTAAAGCGCAACGGTGTTAGGTTTAGGGGTTTAGGTTTTGGGAAGCGCCCGGAGCGCAAAGCGTTCTGTTCGTCCAAAAACCTGACCCCCCGCCATTATCACCTGCTGAAGTTCCAGCCCGGCTGCGCATAGGACAGGGCCGCTGTCTGCTTTCGGAGTGTCGCTCCCCGCCTCGCCCCTCCCCTGATTCGCTCGCAAGGGAGGGAGAAACGACCAAACCTACTGACCACTGCATGTCCGTCCTGACACCCAGCACCAGAAACCTGACACCTACACCAGAGGCAGCGTTTGCGCGATGCCGGTATCGGCTGCGCGAAGGCCTGCCTCGAGGATCTCCTGAGCGTCGCGGCTGACTTTGCTGTTGCAATAGCCTTCGATCTGGGTACCGGTTTCGATGCAGTGCAACAGATACTCTGGACCGCTGCGGTACGGTGCGACGAGATCCGGTGGCGTGATGGTCTCTTCGGGCTTGCCGGGGCGCTGTATGACGATTTTGCCATGGCTGATAGAGAGCGATCCCTCGCTCCCATAGATAACAGGGTTATCGCCAGCGTAGCCGACTGGCTGGGTCCAGCTCGCTTCGCAAAGTCCGAAGGCATGCGGGTATTTCGCGATGATCATGCCATTGTCATCTGAGGCTGCGTAGCCAGGTTCAGTTCCGAAATAGCCGCGCATGCCAGTTACCGAGTCTGGAAGGCCGAGAACGTAGGCAGCAAGATCCGCGCCGTAGCAGCAATAGTCCATAAACGCGCCAGCGCCATTGATCTCGGGCGTCGTTAAATCTCGGATGAAGCTCTTCTCGCATCCAATCGCAATTGGTCCGTTATGAGCTGAGCGATATCGGGTATACCGTATCTCACCAATGTCGCCTGCCTTTGCCCGGCGTGCGAGCTCCTGCCATGCTGGAGACCATGCGGTTGGCCAGTTGATAAGCAGAAGTGTGCCGGCATTTAGCGCCGCATTGTACATGCGATTTGCCTGATCCAGCGTCGCTGCCATCGGCTTTTCACTGATGATGTGAATGCCCTTCGCGGCGGCAGCCTCAACGATATCCGCGCCCTCGCTGTTTCCGCCAGCCACCTGCAGAATGTCTAGCTCCTCATTCGCGATAAGCTCCTGCCAGGAAGCGTACGTCTGCTGAACACCGGTACGCTGCGTAAACATTTCAAGAAGATGCTGTTCGTCGTCGCCTGCCGCAACGAGTGTCGCATTCGGCTGCTTCTGCCAGGTTGTAAGCTCTCCCCAGACATGGTCGTGTGACATGCATGCCACACCAACTCGATAGACTTTAGACATGATGGAACTCCTCGAAACATTAGCATTAGGTGTTTGGCTTCAGGTATTAGGACGGACAGCGCGCCTACGGATGGGAGCGGTCTGCGCATGGAAATCGGTGTTATGTCGTCGGTGTTAGGACTGTGCGGGCGCGGGCAACGTCGATATTCATCTGTTGTATCAGCGCGTCTAACGACGCGAATTTGGCTTCTGTACGGAGATATTCGACAAATTGCAGCTCAATCACTGTATTGTAGATGTCTTCATTGAAATCCAAGATGAAAGTTTCGATAGTTCGCGCTCCAGCGTCTTCGACGGTGGGTCGAACGCCAATGCTACAGGCTCCATTGAGTACTCGGCCATCTTCGAGGCTCACTCGCACGGCCCATATACCCTGCTTTGGCACTACCTGCCTGTAGGAGCGCTCCAGGTTGGCTGTTGGAAAGCCAAGTGTTCGCCCGAGCTGTCTTCCTGTAACGACTCGGCCAGCAAGCTTAAACGGATGGCCCAGAGCCTGTTCCGCTTCTGCAATTTCGCCTGATCCGAGGAGCTCACGAATTCTCGTGCTGCTCACAACGGCGTCACCGGACCCAACGGGATCGAGCGCGGTTACATCAAAACCCAGCTCCTTTCCCCGGCTTTGCAAAAATGCGACGTCTCCTGCCCTGCCCTTCCCGAACCGGAAATCCTGCCCTACCACTACGGCCTTCGCACCGAGACGCCTTAATAGAATCGCACTTACGAAATCTTCCGGGTCAAGGGCTGCGAGCGCAGCATCAAACTTTGCGATTACCAGGAAATTGGCGCCAAGGTTCTCTATGAGTTTTACGCGCTGATCGGGAGTCGTGATGTAATCCGGCGCACGATCGGGCCGCAGCAGCTCTGCTGGATGACGATCGAACGTGAATACCGTTGCTAGCAGCCCAGAGGCATGCGCATCTGCGACCGCTCTACAGATAATAGCGCGGTGCCCTAGATGAATTCCGTCAAATGCGCCAATGGCAACGACTGCTGGCATTGCAGGGACTGGTAAGGATTCGAAGTCTTCGTATACTTGCATGGATGTTTAGGAATGCGACAAATCGTGACTAATGGGTCAGCTTGACTTCAGGCTAGCGATTCTCGTAATGTCTAGACGTACTTGTATGGCTTGTGCGTGTCGCGGTCGCAGCAAGCAGCGACCCTACCGACCCAATGGCTAGTCGCGGTCGCAGCAAGCAGCGACCCTACCGACCAGATGGCTAGTCGCAGTCGCAGCAAGCAGCGACCCTACCGACCAAATGGCTAGCGTCAGTTGCATAGGCTCGTTTGTGTTCATTTCGTACGGGGTCTGGGTCGCCCGTTGGGATACTCCGCATGAACATGGTCCTGCCACCAACGTCAGCGCTTAATATCAAGCCATGACTTTCACAGGTTTTATACCCGCTTCCGTTGCCTGCGCAACCGCAGCGAGATCTCCGCAAGCTTCGAGCAGAGCAATTGGCTCATCGCCATCGGGAATTCGGTTGAACGCCACCTCATCTAACGCGAGCATCTGTCCGTGACGAATTCTCGCAAGAGCTTCGTCGTTTAAGGTCGCAGTGGGCCAGTTGCTTACAGCGCGCGAAAGCGGCAGCACTACGTGCTCCACTGCTTCGGGTTTCTCCTTCGCGAGAGCAATTAGCTCGTCCAGATTATTTGCATCATTGATATGAAAGGCATTCGCGCCGGAACCGATATCGGTTCGTTTCAGCGATGACATTACGGCCCCGCCCCCCAGAGCCTGCCCAACGTCGTGCGCGATGGTGCGAATATAGGTGCCTGTGGAGCAGACAATCTCCATCGTACAGGTTGGCCTCGCTCCAGCCTGGAAGTCTCGCATCTCCAGGCTGTATATTTCGACCTGGCGAGCTTCGCGCTCCACGCTTACACCTTCGCGAGCAAGCTCGTAGAGATGCCGTCCCTCATGCCTTCGAGCGGATACCATCGGCGGAACCTGCATAATTGAGCCTCGGAATTGCGGCAGCGCAGCTTCGACAGACGCTGAATTTATTCCGCTGCTATCTGCCTCTCTTACAACTTCGCCCCAGATATCCTGGGTATCAGTCTCGATTCCGAATGTGAATTGCGCTACATATCGCTTTTCTGAAGCGCTCAGGTATTGCGCGAGACGCGTTCCGTTGTTAATACAGACAACTAGTACGCCCGTTGCTTCCGGATCCAGGGTGCCCGTGTGCCCCACGCGCTTTGTTCTGAAGATACGCCTGGCGCGGTCAACCACATCGTGGGACGTCATGCCGGAGGGCTTATCGATGATTACTATTCCGTGGAGGGTCATTCTGGTAGGTTGGAATCGTTTATGAAGATAATAGAAATATCGTAGCAGTAATAACTAAGTCGATGCCTTCTTTAGCTGTCGCGAAGCCTCACCAACGAGGGCAGTCTCTGCTTCAGCGAGCGGCAAGTCGATTGAGCAGCCAGCCGCGAGACGGTGACCGCCTCCGCCGAAGGCGTTCGCTATCTTGTTGACATCGGCGCCATCGCGAGCCCTAAGGCTCACGCGTATCGCCCGGCCAGGAATTTCGCGAAACAGCAGCGCCACATCGACGCCCTTAAGTGCGCGAACGTGGTTTACAACGCCCTCCGTCTCTGCATCCGATCCATTGAACTCTGCAAAGTCGGCTGCCGTTACGTGAGCCCACGCCACCTTGCCATCTTCCGTGAGCCTCACCGAGGAGAGCGCACGCCCTAGCAGCATCGTACTTGCATAGCTTCTTGTTTCGAACACATGTTCGCAAATTGGGGCCGGCGCTGCACCAAGTCGCTGCAGTTTGGCTGCTAATTCAAATACCGCGGGGGTTACGTTTGGAAAGCGGAAGGAGCCAGTATCGGTAACGAGACCGCATTGCAAGCAGAAGGCAATGTCCGCAGTTAGCAGGTTCATGCCGGCGGCGGTAGAGAGCCTATTGAGAAGCGGCCACACAAGTTCTGCCGTTGCAGCCGCGCGAGAATCGAGGATACGGATATCTCCAAACGGACCATCCGCGACATGGTGATCGATATCCATCACAATCATTGCGCTTTGGATTACAGGCACGATAGATTTGCCGACGCGGATCAGCGTGCCCGCATCGCAGACAATAGCTAAATCAAAATCACGTTGATCTGTCGATTGCACCACAAAATCGCAGCCAGGAAGCCAGCGATAGATCTCTGGAACGCCATCGGCGAGAAGCAGCGTAACGTCCTTGCCAAGATGACGCAGCGCGTGTGTTAATGCAAGTGTGGAACCGAGGGCATCGCCATCCGGATTGATATGGCTCGAGATGACGATGCGCCTCGCATTTTGGATTACCGAAACCGCTTGAGCGAACTGCCCTCTCATTCAGGCTCGCCGCCTTCGACCACTTCAACCTCACGCGGTTTGAGATCGGCCTCCACGGAGTGAAGCAGTTCGAAGATCCGCTGCCCTCGCGCGATGCCCTCATCAAAGACAAACTCAAGCTCAGGCGCAACTCGCAGATGCGCGCGTCGAGCGAATTCGCCACGAAGCAACCCGGAAGCGCCCTTAAGCGCCTTCAGACTCTGCTTGCGCGCCTCATCGTCGCCGAGCACACTGACGAACACCTTTGCGTGCCTCAGGTCTCGAGTTATCTCTGCACCTGTTACGGTAAGGAAACCCAGCCTTGGGTCCTTGAGCTCACGCTGAATTAACTCGCTGACTTCGTGTACCAGCTGCTCCTGAATTTTTTCCTGTCGCATGGTCATGATTACAGCATCTCCAGTTCTACCCCCACCAGTTCGATGGATGGGTTGCTCTCTAACGTGTCCACGACCTTATCCAGTACCCGATTGACATGCGCGCCATCATTGGCGACGCAGGCGACCCCGATGGTCGCCTGACGCCACTTATCAAGATCGTCCACCTCGGCGATGGAGATATTAAACTTCTGACGCGTCGTTTCAATCAGGCTCTTGACAATCTGTCGTTTGTCCTTAAGCGACTGCGTATCATGCAGACGCAAAACTAAAGTCAGAGTTCCTATATGCATATGTATTTGTTCAAAAGGTTAGACGCGAGCGACGACCTTCATCTCGAAGCACTCGAGGATG
>CAIXIX010000279.1 GCA_903919615.1 uncultured Chthonomonas sp. | reverse complement strand
TCTGCCCGGTTGACTGCATCCACGAAGGTTCCAGCTCACTGGACGGAGCCGATGTGGATATGCTCTTCATCAATCCTGATGAGTGCATCGATTGCGGTCTATGCGAACCGGAGTGCCCTGTCACAGCAATCTTTGCGGATAGCGACGTTCCCAAACCGTGGGAGAAGTTTATCCAGTTCAACGCAGATTTCTTCAAGAAGTAGCTTAAGTTTCGCCTATGGCAACTCGCATCTATACACGTACCGGAGATACTGGCAATACCGATCTTTTCGGCGGTGTGAGAGTTGCTAAAGACGACATTAGAGTGGAAGCGTACGGCGCCGTGGACGAGCTCAATGCGTCCATCGGCGCTGTTCGTGCATCGGGAGTACCGCCGCAGATCGACTCTGTGCTGGAACGTGTTCAGCATGATCTCTTTCAGCTTGGCGCAGACCTCTCAACTCCTGAAGAGGCGGAAACCGACAGTGGCCCCGCTGTCTCTGCCCGGATCGTAAGGGTAAACTCAGACAGAGCCGACCTGCTTGAGGCAGCCATCGATCGCTTCGAGGCCGAATTAGAGCCTCTAAAACGGTTCATCCTGCCTGGTGGCCATTTGACAGGTGCATTGCTGCATGTTAGCAGAACCATCTGCCGCCGCGCGGAGCGGCGCTGTGTTGCCTTAGATCACCACCTGGCGCATCACCATGCGACCGCGCTAAATCCCGCTGTAATTCTCTACCTTAATCGCCTCTCCGACCTGCTCTTTGTGCTTGCCAGGGCCGCAAATCAGGCTGCAGGAATCGGCGATGTGCTGTGGGATCCAGAGGTATGAACATGATCAGACGCATGGCAGCGCTGGCGCTGCTTTCTGCAGCCGCCACGATTCATCCCCTATGCCCCGCCTCCGGTCAGGTTTCGCTGCCACGTGAGATCAAAAAAGCCGCTGTTGACGCTACTGCGATGCAGGTATTGCAACGCATGGCCGATACCTACGCGCATTTACCTTCATTGCACCAGAAGTCTCTCTATTCCGCCGAAATCAAGAATACAGATGCCGCCAAGGAAAAGGCAGACCCACAGGCTGCCGCCGACAAGGCACAGTCTGCCGGTTCAGACGCGACAGCGCCAACTCAAGGCAAAGTTGAGGTCGGCTCTTCCGACGATGACCCCAACCGGGAGACCTACAGAAGCGTAGAGATGCTATACGCGGGTCCGAATCTGCTAAAAATCACCGATACGATCCGAGGCGATACCAATCCCGTCAATGTGTCTGCATGGGTTTGTGATGGCAAGAGCTTCTACGCGTACGAGCCGCACTCGCATGGCACCGATTCGCCCGTTTTCACCCAGGAGAAAGCGCCTCGCAACCTGCGAGCGTTCCAAAATCTGCAGTTTCTCGATGCAGGATCACTCGAACTCGTCATGATGATGGGCATTAACCCATTTCAGAACCTGAATACAGATGTGGCAACTGCCCGGCTTCTGCCCCAAACAACAGTACGCAACGCAACCGTCGATGTGGTTTCAATCGACTCCGTCAACCCGCGGGAGCACATTGTCTTAAAGCTCTTTATCGGAACGGAAGATCATCTGCTGCGGCGCTTTGTTTCAGATACGACGCCGGCAAAAGAGGACGGCATCGTACATATTGGCGATGCGCTCGACGAGATGGACGCAGACCCGAATAATGCCAGCGCCTCGCACGGCAAGGCTGCTCAGGGCAACGGCCAGAACCCTGCAGATATTCCCACAAAAGCAAGCGCCGCGGTGCACACCGTGTACGATAACATTACACTTCCCCTTGGCGATGTCTCAACAGCGGCATTTGCTTTTAAGCCGCCAGACGGATCTTCGCTATTCCGACCCCTAGGCAGTAAACAGGCGATCGACCCAAACAGCAAGCGGCTAATGGATATCATCAGAAAGAGCAAGAACGCTCACGCCAAGGCTGTGCACGATGTAAAGCCCATTCACGACATCACTCCCTGATGCGCGCATTATGCAGGAACATCCTCATCCAGAAACAGCGTCAAAAGGTTACCATAAGGCAGTTTAGTAACAGGGATTCATGATGTCAGACTTCAAATCAAAACTTTCGGGGCTCTTTTCAAATGCGAAGAAGGCTGCAGAGGATGTTCTCGAATCGCAGCAGATCGCCCTTTCAAGAGGCAGAACGGCATCGAAGGATGTACTCTCAGATAGCGGCGAAATAATCGTAGAGGCCGGACATCGGATCGATCAAGAAGCGATCGAAAAAGCGAAATCGGCAGGAAAACTGTCTGCGCTTGCGGGCGCAGCCGTTACTTCGTCGGCTCAGGATTTTCGAGAGCGAGCACGGAACACCTATGATTCCACACCAGATGGTATCGAAGCGCGCTCGATGGCCTCATCGGAGCAGTATATTGAGGCTCGCCGATACATTGGCCGAATTGCATCCGTGGATGTTACCGATATTCGCGGCAACATGATCATTCAGGCTGGCCAGAAGCTAGACGACTCCCACGTGCGGGCTGCTCGCGAAGCAGATCAGCTTGGCTCGCTGATCTACTCCGCACAGCAGTCGCCGGCAGTAAACTATGCTGCGCCGCCACCGCCGCCCGTGGCCGCTGCCCCCTCCGCACCGAGCAGCTCGAGAGCAGCGCGCCCACTCACGAGCTACTACGATGAGGACGAAGCCTGAGTTACCCCGCAGGGTCGTTCAGCTTCTCTGTGTAGGCCCTCAGGTCCTGTACTGCCGCTGCAGCTTCCGACTGCAGCTTTGCAGCCTCGCTGCGCAGCGTCTGGATCTTCGTCTCCTGCTTATCTAACTCATCCACGTACCGCTTATAGAGCGCGGAGTTATGATCGAGAGCCTCCATGTTTTTGCGAATTCTCTCCTGATCTGAGCTCATCGCCGTAATCTCCGCACTGCGAGCATCCGCTGCTGCCTTCAGCTCATCGATGCGTCTCCTGCGTGCGATCACCTGTTCTAACGCCGATTTCAGCCCTGCCGGGATGTCTTTTCGATTTGTTGTAAAGACAAGCGTGTCTATATCTCCCGTCAGCACAGCAAACTCCGTGGCGATTGGTCTCTGCGTAACGACCTTAAGCGCTTCGGTTTTGCCTGGCGCAATTTTAACCGAAAACCTGTAGAGCTTGTCCGTCTTTTCCGCTGGCAGAGCAGGTTCTACCAGAACGCTGTTTGGGATTATAGGATGCTCAATCAAGAGCTCCTTCTGTACTGCTCCCGAAGAGTGAACCGTGTAGGTCGTCTCAGAGATCTCGCGCCTGTTGAAGGTGAGTACGCCTCGCTTGATGCTGACGGATGCCTCCTGAACGTTATTTCCGGGAGAGGTTGTGTCGCACTGCAGGCTCAGATCAACCGCGTAGGTGATAAGACGTGTGTCGCCGGGTAGCACATCTTCCATACGTGCATCTCCGGCATACACTCCGCCATCAAAGAGGGTAACCGGGCCGCCTTTGAGATGGAGCGTCGTGGTATTGTGCAGCCGAACCGCATTGAGGGGATATCGTGACCTATCCGCGGAGTTAAAGAGAGAGATTTTCTCGGACTGGACATCTTGAGCTGTCACCGGGATCATAGCAGCCTGCTGCCTCGGCAGGTTTACAGGCGTGGTGATGTTATATTGAAACAGCTCGCCGGCCTTTTCGCCCGAGGACTGCGCTTCAAACGATTCCCTCAGACTTCTTCTGCCACCAGCGCTATCCATCGAAGCAGCACGCCCCATCGATCTGTCGCCAAAAGCGCCGTCGGCGCCACTTGCTCCTCTGGCTCCGCCCATACCACCAGCAAGGCCAGATCCGCCAAAGCCACCCCCAAAACTCGCGGCACCTGCTGGCACAGAGCCATTGACCGTGGAACTAACAGGTGCCTTCGCCTTATCTAGCAGGACGGTTCCATCGGCATTGCGACCAGAGTCGTGGGTCTGCGGATAAGGCGATGCGGCGACATCCGGAGGGACTACGGGACGCGGAATATAGAGCGGCTGGTACAGATCCTGAATAAAGGAGATGGGCCTGCCCGAAACGAGCGATAGGTTAACTCCATTCCAGTCCTCTTCGGTCGTGTTCTCAACCAGAGCCCAGCCCTGCAGATAGGATGTGCCCTTGGTTTTGCCTTCGCCATCGACTAAAAGCCGGTAACTCATTTTCCAGATCGGCGCTTCTGTCACATAACCCACGCGCACATCGCGCTTACCTGCGCCCGCAAAGTGTAGGGTTACGGTGCGCCGCTGATCGTCAGTGCCCGAAGCGAGTAGCTGCAGCGCTTCATGGAACTCTTTGTTCAGACGTTCGTTCAGCAGCTTCACGGTGTTCGAAGTGTCCAGTAGTACTGTTACCAGCCCCTGATCCGTGAGGAGGTTCAGGTAGGGAACCTGCTCAACATGCGCGTTGGCCGATGTCACCTCGTGAAGCTCCATGCCGAGTATCTCGCCCTCGATGGTCGGCTTACCCGTTTGAGAGACCGATACTCTGGCGCCGCGTAGGCTGCCTAAAATAGAATTTCGGTCCGAGTTCTGGGTAACATCCACAGCAAACGACTGCAGCGCTCTTCCCACTGGGTCTCGCGACCCATAGGTTGCGGGCAGCACCTTGCCACCCTGGTCGATTAGCACCAGAGACTTCAAAATGTCATTTATCTGCGGCGTTCGGAAGGTAAGGGGCACGGCGGCATCGCCCTCAATTGCGCCGCCGCGCTCCGTGTAGGAGACGCCGCTCGAAAAGAGCGTGATCTGCTTTACGGGCAGATTGGAAGGCTGCTGTGCGTTTGCAAACACGGTTGAAAATGCGCCTGCGATACTGGTTAGAAGTACAAGCCGAGTCGATCGTGTGATAACCATTGTTTTATCCTGTTGATATCCTGGGACGATCGGCTACTCGCCGATGCTATCTTCAAATTGACGAAGCGATATTTCCGCTGCGGCAGCTTCTCGGTTCAGCGTAGAGACGCTCTGCCGGATCGCCTGGATCTTTGTTTCCTGAGCATCAAGCTCCGCCACATACCGTTTGTAGAGCGAGCTGTTGCGATCGAGGGAGTTCATGTTGTTTCGGATTCTATCCTGATCCTCTTTGATCTCCGTGATGCCAGTTTGTGCCTGCTTTGCCCGGGAGCGCAGCTCATCCACCGCCGCCCTTCGCCTCAGCGCCTCTTTCAACTGCGCCTTTAGCTTTTCGGAGACGAAGCTGCCAGTCGCGTAGGTTGCAAGGTTGGCTTGTGTATCGGAGGTGATCGTAACGGAGCTCGTAACGGGCCGTTCCGTCACGATGCGAAGGGTCCGGGAACCCTTTGCAGGCACGGTTACAGAGAATCGGTAGAGCTCATCCGTGCGCTCATCAGTCTTTGATGGAGAGATCAGGTTGTAACCAGCGTTTATCGGATACTCCACCAGAACGATGCGCGGCTTGTCAGAAGAAGAGGCTAAGCGGTAGAGCGTTTCAACGCGCTCGCGCTGTACGCGCTTGATGATCCCACGATGAACTGTCACCGATACTCTTGGGCCCGTTTCGGCCAGGTCCTCCTTGTGGCAATGCATCTGCGAATCGACCGCATAGGTGATGAGTCTTGCTTCACCGGGCTGCGTATCCTCAATGCGTGCGTCGCCTGCATAGTTGCCGCCATCGAAAAGCGTTATTGGCCCAGCTTTCAGGTGCATTGCTGCGCCCGGATGTAGGCGAATCGCATTTAATGCATAGTCGCCATCCGTATCGGCATTGTAAATCGAGAGCCTATCGATCGAGACATCTTTGGTAATCACAGGGATCATCGCGGCCTGCTGACGAGAGAGGTTGATAGGATTGAGCACCGAGTACTGAAACAGCGTTCCCACACGGCTGGAGCCTGCCTGGCTGTGTACTGAGCTTCGCAAGTCGCTTACAGGTAGTGAGGGAGCGGTATCGGCCGCCGACGCGCCAGATGATCCCGGTTCGCCAGCTACATTCGCCTCAGCTTTTCTCGCAAAGCGCACAGCAGCATCTTTACCTGCCATCTGTTTCTGGGCCTCTTCCTGCATTGGCGCCGCTACAGCAGGTTTTGGGGCCTGAACAATGCCCGAATCGTGGGTCTGCGGGGTTGGTGAGGCTGCGACATCCGGCCCAACCTCCGGTCGCTCAAGGTAAAGTGGCTGATACAGATCCTGAATGAAGGAGATCGGCCGTCCAGATATCAGAGTGAGGTGTACACCCTTCCAATCCTCATCCGTCATGTTCTCGACGAGGGCCCAGCCCTGGAGATAGGCTTTCGCGTTCAGGTCTTTACCCGATTGTCCGCCAAGCACGAGCCGGTAACTTATCTTCCAGAGTGGCGCTTCCGTGACGTAGGCGACGCGCACATTGCGCTTGCCGTTTCCTGCAAAGTGCAATTGAACCGATCTCTTGCCGCTGTTCACGCCTCCTGCAAGCGCAGCGAGCGCGCTCCGAATTTCGGAGTTGATTCTCGCATCCAGGATTCTGACCGTTGTACCTGGGTTCAGCGTGAGGGAGACGATCCCGGCATCCGTCAGCAGATTAATGTGCGAAGGAAGGTATACGGGCGGTTTGCCATCTTCTTGTTTGGTGGTTTCCACTCCCAGAAGCTGACCGAGAACAGGCGGCTTGCCCTGCTCATCTACCTGAACCCGCGTTCCGCGCAGCTTGCCAAGCAGATCGTCTCGTGAGAGGTCTTCGGAGAGATCCACGGCAAAGCTTTGCAGGGTCCGCTCGAGAGGGTCTTTCGACGCATACGTCGCTGGCTGAACCTTGCCGGTTGAGTCGATAAGAACGATCGATTTTAAGATGTCGTTAATCTGGCCAACCGGGAAATTGAGAGGTACAGTTGCATTGCCTGTAATTGTGCCCAGTCGCTCGGTAAATGCGACTCCGCTTGTGTATAGAGTGACACGTTTGACGGGAAGCTCTGCCTGAGTCGTGGAGCCTTGCGCTGCCGCGAGTCCCTGCAGAAGTGGAACGGTAAGCATGCAGCACATTGCAGCGCCGCCGCGATGTGAGTGGATCTTAATGCGCTTCAAATTGTTATCCCTGTTCGTGGACTTAGTGCCTTCGCAAATTAGACCGAAATCAAACCGTTCCGGTTACCATCAATGTGTTTGCAGCCTTCCCGGTCACAGACCGGACGCCCAATGCTTCATCGAATCGCCGGGTTATGATATCATAGAGCATTAATTGTAAATGGAATATGCTTCTGCTCCGAGCAGTGTTGCAATTCGAAGCTGGAACGTACGAGGAGACTATGGGCGCAAAAAGTGCGGAGGAGAGCACCACAGCTCTGGCAACAACCGAAGAACGCAGCGAAATGCAGTCTGATTACCTGCGCGAAGCCATCAAGCAGGATCTGCAGAGCGGCAAGTTTGATCGTGTGCACACGCGATTTCCACCCGAGCCCAACGCCTATCTGCATATTGGGCATGCAAAGGCCGTTTGGATCGACTATGGGATCGCCCTCGATTTCAATGGCAAGTTTAATCTGCGCTTCGACGATACGAATCCCCTGCGCGAAGAGCAGGAGTTTGTAGACGGTATCATCGAAGACGTACGCTGGCTCGGAGCCGATTGGGGCGACAGGCTCTGCTTTGCCTCCGATTATTTTGAGCAGATGTACCTGTGGGCGGTCGATCTGATTCGCAAAGGGAAGGCCTATGTCTGTGATCTTACAGCAGAGGAGCTGAGCGCCACACGCGGAACGCTCACGTCGCCGGGCACCGATAGCCCCTACCGCACCCGCAGTGTCGAGGAGAACCTCGATCTGTTTGCGCGCATGCGGGCAGGCGAGTTCCCGGATGGCACACGGGTCCTCCGTGCGAAGATCGATATGGCATCCCCGAACACGAACCTGCGCGACCCTGTAATGTATCGCATCCTCCACGCGGCACACCATCGCCAGGGCGATGCCTGGTGCATCTACCCCATGTACGATTGGGCGCATGGGCTCGAGGATTCAATCGAGGGTGTAACGCACTCCCTCTGTTCGCAAGAGTATGAAATTCATCGTCCGCTATACGATTGGTTCCTCGATGAGCTTGAAATCTATCATCCAAGGCAGATAGAGTTCGCGAGACTCAACCTGTACTACACGGTAATGAGCAAACGGCGCTTTATTGAGCTCGTAAATGGTGGCTATGTGAATGGCTACGACGACCCTCGCCTGCCAACCCTTGCCGGGCTTCGACGCAGAGGTTTTACACCCGAAGCCATCCGAGACTTCTGCCGACGCATCGGTGTCTCCAAGACGGACAGCAACGTGGATGTCGCCATGCTGGAAGACTGTGTGCGTGAGGACCTAAACCGCAGATCTCCGCGCGCAATGGCCGTTCTGGACCCGATAAAGGTCGTTATCACAAACTATCCAGAAGGCGAACTCGAAGAGCTGGATGTAATCAACAATCCTGAGGATCCGGCAGCAGGCACACGCAAGGTGCCCTTCGGCCGTCAGCTCTACATCGAGCGAGATGATTTCCGCGAAGTTCCTCCACCGAAGTACTTCCGGCTGTCGCCGGGCAAAGAGGTTCGGCTGCGAAACGCCTACTTCATCCGATGCGAGAGTGTGGTCAAGGATGAAGCAGGCGAAATCGTTGAACTTCACTGCACCTACGACCCGCTGACACGCGGCGGCGACGCACCCGATGGTCGAAAGGTGAAGTCCACGCTCCACTGGGTTGCAGCCCAGACTGCAGTTCCGGCCGAGGTTCGGCTTTACGATCACCTGTTCCTGAAGCCGAACCCGGATGATACCGAGCCTGGCCAGAACTACCTTTCGAATCTCAATCCGGATTCTCTCAAGATTGTTACCGGTTACGTCGAACCCGGGCTGGCAACCGCCACTCCCGGCACTAGGATCCAGTTCGAGAGACTTGGCTACTTCTGCGTAGATATCGAATCAACAGCGACACAGCTTGTGTTCAACCGAACTGTTACCCTGCGCGACACCTGGTCAAAGATAGAGAAAAAAGGGTGAAGAGGGATTAGGGACTAGGGAAAAGTGTGGTGCGGCAAGCCGCACTGGTAGTTGCGCTGCTTGCTGCGCACCAGGGGTCGCGACGCCTTCGTCCGGAGGCGACGCATCCTTCCTCTCCTCCCGCTCAGGCACACAACTGTTGTTGGTTTCCGAACACATGTCGTGTGCCCAGCAGGGTGGGATGTGACTGTCTTTGTTCAGGCGAGCGCTTAACTCTTGAACCTTTAAAGTAAGCTCGGCATTGGCGGCGACAGTTGTACTGACCCGCGTTTGCAATTCATCGAAGGCTGAACACAAATCCATAAACCGATTGCAAATGGCTTCTGGACCTTCGATGTAAAGCTCAAAGAGCTCTTCAATTGTTCGAGGAGTAAATCGTTTCACACTAACAAATTCTACATCCAATTACAGAAAGACACTTTTTGATGCAAAAGTATCTTCATAGCTGATGAGAACCGCTGACCTGGACGTGAGAGTAGCACGGCACGTTCAGAACAGGGTGCATAAGGAGTAACCAATTATTACAATAAGATGCGATTGCCCTGACTTAAGTCAAATATGTATTGACAGGTTACTACTCAGGCATCTACTCGTGATAATATCCGAGCGGGTTCCTGTCGATAATTTTGATTTGTAAAAAAATCTTTGGATTTCACAGAGTCATTTGGTAGGCGGATGGTGAATCTGTATTTGTGAACAGATTGAAGCC
>CAIXIX010000278.1 GCA_903919615.1 uncultured Chthonomonas sp. | reverse complement strand
GGGAGCGAGGGGGACGAAGTCGTAACAAGGTAGCCGTATCGGAAGGTGCGGCTGGATCACCTCCTTTCTAAGGATAGCGTCGGTTCGACATGGGGGATTTACGCCTTCGGGCGCCTTCAAGTTGGAACGGCATCCCAGGTCGGTATCTTTGCTCGATGAAGTTACAGGTGCGCAGATACTCTTGACAGGGTCCACACAAGACGTTCGTAACGTGACTGATATTGATCGTTCTTCAAAAAACCGGATGGCTTTTGCCTTCCGGTTTTTTGCATATTTAGGATAGACGGCATTGGACTTCATTACTCTTGAGAAACTTGGCCTCGATATGGCAGGATTTGAAGATCCTGCGCGAGCGCTGCCGATCCTGGAATCGCTTGCTGGCCGCGGTATCCAAGATGCCGAAATCGATGCTCTTCTCCCCCACCTCATTGCGGCGCTCAATGTCTCTCCAGACCCGCTGAGATCGCTAACCAGCTTTGCCGCGTGGTTTAACGCACTGACGTCTCCGCGGTTGTTCCTGGTATCGCTGTTAGCTCGGCCGGATCTCATTTCGAGATTTATCCATGTAGCAGGGTGCAGCCAGCTTTTTGCCGATCTCCTGATTAAGAATCCTGAATACTTTGAAATCCTCGCCGAAGCCGATCAACCTTCCGCTGCTAAATCACGTATCAAATATTTTCAGCAGGTTCAGAGCTTGCTTGAAGTCTGTAAGACTCCTGACTTAAAGTCGGATGTTCTCCGCAGGTGGAAAGCAAAGGAGATGCTGAGAATCGGCGTAAGAGACCTCGAACACTTTGCAACGATGCCCGAAACGGCAAGAGATTTTTCTCATTTAGCGGATGCATGCGCTCGCGCAGCGCTCGCTTGTGCAGCAGACACCGTTCCGCTCTCGATTGAATCAGCCCCTCCCGGCTTCGCAATCATCGGCATGGGGAAACTGGGTGGTGACGAGCTTAATTACTGCAGCGACATCGATCTTATTTTCGTTCATGCCGACAATTTAGCTCCTACTCTGCCGCTCGCCGACGGCAGATCCATCGAGACTTCGACTTACTTGAACCGGATCGCCGAGCGTACCATCAAGATATTGTCCGACGAAACTTCGTGCGGGCACGTATTTCGGGTGGACATGCGGCTGAGGCCGGAAGGCCGATTTGGATCGCTAACCCGCTCCCTCGAAAGCTGCAAGGTCTATTATGAAAACTGGGCGGATCCATGGGAGTTTCAGGCTCTTCTGAAAGCTCGATTTGTTGCTGGCGATAGGGATACCGGCGAGGGATTTATCAGGCTAATTCATCCCCTCGTCTATCGGCGCGCCGTCTCAGCGAGCACCCTCGCCGAAATGAGGAACAACAAGCGCAAAATCGAGGAGAAGTGCGAGCTGGAAGGCGAGACATGGACAAATGTTAAAACCGGTTACGGCGGAATTCGCGATGTCGAATTCTTTGTTCAGGCTCTGCAGATAGAACATGGGACACGCCTGAAACGGCTCCAAATGACAAGCACTTTGGGAGCGCTGAAGCAGTTATATCGGGCACACCTTATCGACGAGCAGACCTTTGAACGCCTCACTAAGGGGTATGTGTTCATGCGCAATGTGGAGCATCGGCTCCAGCTTGTTCACGGTTTTCAAGTACAGAACCTGCCACCTATAGATGACCTCATCGAGCGCAAAAAGATTGCTTTACGGATGGGTTTCAGTTCGCTAAGTGATTTCGAAGCGGCTTTGCAATCCCACCGCGACAACTTGCGAAATACGCTTTTCGAACAGTACTACCGTTCTAAAGAGAGTTTGTCACCGCCACAGAAAGATAGGCACACGTCGCTAGATGCAATGCTGGACAATCTCGATTCGCCGGCAGCACGGGAACAGCTCCGGGCCTTACTGAGTGAGCTTGGCTTTGAGGACATCCCTGCGGCAATGCATGCTCTTCAGCTGCCGATGGTCGGCAATGATTTCGGTGAGATGCCTCCAGACACTCCCCTTGTATTCAAGAGGATCGCACCTCAGCTCCTGGATCGCGCCTCGCGATCTGCAAGCCCGGATCATGCGCTGGCTGCGATTGAGACTGTCGCGCTTGCAGTTCCAAATCGCGCTCAACTTTACGCAGCATTTGAGAACAGTCCGGATGTCATGGACAGGCTTATCCGCCTTGGCGCGGGATCGCCGCATCTGCTGCAGAGGCTATCCAGTCATCTTGAGTGGCTAGAGGCCCTGTTGAGCCCGGATGAAATCGACGAGCAAGACTGGGATAACACAGACCCCACCGATGTTCGTGAACGGTACCATACGGGCATTCTTGACGAGATGCGAAGGCGGACTGCCAGGCAGCGCGATACCGATGCGAAAATCACAACGGTATCGGCCATTTTCATGCGAGAGGCCCTTCTCACCGGGGCGCACGAGATCTGGGAAGACACCGATTCTACAAGCGCGATGTTTCGGATGTCGGCTTTGGCAGATACCACGCTGCAAATACTGATAGAACTTGGAACGGAAATCATCTGCTCTAAAGCGGATAATCCAGCGGCAGTGCGCGAGGTTCTTGGTTCTGTTGCATTTATCGGGCTTGGCAAACTGGGCGGATGTGAATTGGGATACGCAAGCGATTGGGATCTGCTTGCAGTGCATGATGCCGCCGCTGGCAAACGCGTTGGATTTTCTGAATCTGACACCAGCGCAATCGCGGAGCAGTTAGTGTCTACCATCACGGATGCGGGCGCCATGCTTATCACACGCGGTGTGCATGTCGAAATCGATCTTCGCTTGCGACCGTGGGGTCGCTCGGGCACCCTGGCGCCATCACTTCACTCCTACATCGGCTACTACAAAACCTCTGTGGAAACCTGGGAACGGCAAGCGGCATTAAAGGCCCGCTACGTCGCTGGCAGCCAACGAACGGGTTCCCGTCTAGTCCGCATCCTTCGCGCTGTTAGCTTCGGCCGCGGCCTTACGCCCGAAGAGGAGTTGGAAGTAGTCGCGATGAAAAGGCGGATCGAGACTGAACGCCTTAAGCCCAATGCGCGCTTCACGGATCTAAAACTTGGTTTCGGTGGATTGATGGATATTGAATGGCTCGCACAGGTTCTTCAGCTTAAATATGGCCTAACTCTGAGATCTGTCAGGGCTCCGGGAACAATTGCCGCGCTGTCGGCCCTCGCAGGAGCATCCGTCATTGACAATGCGGAGGCCGATCATTTAATCGCTGCCTATCGCCTGCTCTTCCGTTATCGCAACGCATTGTGGCTTCAGGTGGGCCACAGTTCCGATCTGCTTCAGGAAAACTCGGAACTTGCTGCCATTCTTCAGCGACAGCTTGAGAACCCCGTGGGATACGACGATAGCGACAGTAACCGTTCGCACCTCGCGGAGTCCGTTCGCAGGCACATGCAAGAGGTTCGTGCTATATTTGAACGCATCTTCTACCACAGCGCAGATGGAAAGTCTCTATGTTAATTGTATGCCTCCTCAGCTGCAGCTACTTACTTGGCGCATTGCCCTTTGGCCTTTGGATTGCGTACCGGCTAAAGGGAATTGATATCCGTGATGTTGGCAGCGGCAACATTGGCTCTACCAACGTAGGTAGAGTATGCGGACCAGTGGCTGGCGCCGTCGTTATGATCCTCGATGCGCTTAAAGGGTTGCTGCCTCCGATTGCCGCAACAAAGCTCGGACTCGATTCTCGTTTTGTCATTCTTGCCGCGCTGCTTGCGATCGTTGGTCATAACTTCTCTGTGTTCCTCAAGTTTAAGGGTGGTAAGGGGATCTCGACAAGTGCGGGGGCACTTTTTGGAGCGTCTTTCTCGGTAGGGGTAATTGCCGCGGCGATCTTTACAACGTCAGTTCTGCTCTTGAGATGGGTTTCGGTTGGATCTATTCTGGCCGCCATGTCTCTGCCCTTCGCAATGCACTACTTTTATCCCGGCGATATCTATAGGCTTGAGTTCAGCATCGTTGCATGTGTGATGGCGCTTTTTAAGCACAAGAGTAATATTGGTCGTCTCCTCAAGGGAACGGAGCCCAGGGTCAGCCTAACAAGGCGCAAGAGCAGTCCGGCTGAGCCATCGGTTCCAAAATCAGAAGATCAGGACGGCGCCGATGAACGATAGCTCCTCTGGCAGCATCTCGGACGCAATCGATACGCTGTGGCCGCTTGAGAACGATCTGGAATCAACGCAAATCTCCGTTGCGGAGGTCGCCGTCGATGTGGACGCTCCCGATCTCAAGCCAACCTACACCTACCGCATTCCGGCACAACTGCAGGGCGCGGTTGTGCCCGGCTCGTGTGTCTTCATCTCATTTAACCGGCGTGAAGTTCTAGGTTGGGTTGTCTCAACACGGTCCATCAGTGCTGCGGATCCACTCGTGCGCAAGCTCGTGAACATATCAGAGCTGCTCGATGAGTCGGCATCTATTACGCTGGAACAGCTCGAACTGGCGCAGTACATGAGTGTAACCTGCGTCTGTGATCTGATCGCAGCCGTAAGGTGCATGGCGCCATCGCTGCTCGCGAGCCGAATCGAAACGCGCGTCGCAGTAACAGATGTTGAGGCGCGCGGATTCCAAATTACCAGGTCGGCATCCCAGGCGCATCTGTACGAGACCCTACGAACGCTTGGAGGTGAGGCTGAAGTTGGCCGGCTAAAGCAAGAGACTGGTATACCGGATTTCCAGGCAGCTCTAAGCGCGCTCATCGCACGCAAAGCAGTAGCTCAAACCAGAGGTCTCATCAAACCGAAGGTGGTCGCAAAAACCACTCGGGTCTACTCGCTATCGCAGCACGCCGACCGTGAACTAACCACCTTTCGTGCAGGCGCGATGCAGGCAAAAATCCTAAATCTGCTATCAGAACAGGCCCGCATGGGTGGCGCAGCGCTCACATCCGCGGAAATCGCTTCCGCTACCGGAGCAGGCCCAGCCTCGGTCAAGGCGCTCGTCAGCCGTGGTGTAGTAACAATGGCAGAGCGGCTAGAGCATCGCTCCCCTACCGCCGGCCTTCCCACGGGTGTGCAGGCGCCGGCGCTTTCTCAACAGCAGAGCCATGCTGCCGCGAGCATTCGGCAGGCGATTGAAGGTGGAGATGAAAGCACAATCCTGTTGTTCGGCGTAACGGCCAGCGGCAAAACGGAAGTGTACTTAAACGCGATAACTCACACACTTTCAATTGGGAAAACTGCCATCCTGCTTGTACCAGAAATTGCACTTACTGCTCAGGTGGTTGAAGTATTTGTTGGGCGATTCGGCGAGCAGGTAGCCGTGCTGCACTCAAGGCTCTCTGATGGAGAGAGGCACGATGAGTGGCGCAGAATCCAGCACGGTCATGCCCGAATCGTCGTTGGCGCAAGGTCTGCGGTGTTTGCTCCAGTCTCCAACATCGGCCTTATTATCCTGGACGAAGAGCACGAGGCCTCGTATAAACAGGACAAATCTCCGCGGTATAGCGCGAGAGAACTTGCCGCTCACCGCGCACAGCAGTCCAGCGCAACTTTGGTCCTCGGCAGCGCCACACCATCGATTGAAACCTACTGGGCAACTACGGACGAGGGTCAGCAACTTCTGGCTTCTGCGGGTGAGTCTGGGATAAAGCGAGTTACGATGTCGCAGAGAATCGACTCGCGACCACTGCCTCACGTCGAGGTCGTCGATCTTCGTGAAGAGTTCAAGACAAACAAATCGCTTTTCTCTGAGCGCCTTACGACCGCCATTGGCCACCGACTGCGCGAAGGTCAGCAGACCATCCTCTTTCTGAACCGCAGGGGCTACTCACAATTCATACTCTGCCGCGATTGCGGCTGGACCGCAAGATGCCCGAACTGCGCCGTTTCACTTGCCTACCATAGCTACGATCAATCGTTAAAATGCCATCACTGCAACTACTCGGGCAGAACACCAACCGTGTGCCCAGATTGTCGCGGAGCAAAAGTGAAGGCCTTCGGAGTTGGTACCGAAAAGGTTGAAGAAGAGGTTCTGAAAATCTATCCTTCTGCCCGTGTCAGCAGAATGGATCGCGACACCACCTCGACCAAAGGGGCCCACGCCCGGATAATGCGGCAATTTCGAGACCGGGATACAGACATTTTGATTGGAACTCAGATGGTGGCGAAGGGCCTCGATTTTCCAGGAGTGACGTTGGTAGGCGTAATTACGGCAGACACTGCGATTAATATGCCGGATTTTCGGGCGGCTGAACGCACTTTTCAGCTCCTGACGCAGGTAGCAGGACGATCGGGACGCGGAAAGCAACCTGGGGAGGTTATCATTCAGACCTTCAGCCCAGAACACTATTCCGTTCAGGCTGCGGTATTTCACGACTATCAGCGCTTCTATGAACAGGAAATTCAGTACCGCAGCGAGTTAAAATATCCCCCCTACTCACGGCTTGCAAACATCATTATCAGCAATGAGAGTGAAGTGGCGGCACGGCAGCAGGCCACCATAGTTGCGGGCGCTATTCTGGCAGTAAAACATCCGAATGCCGAGATGATCGGCCCCTCACCGGCTCCAATCGAACGCGTTAAGAACCTGTATCGTTACCATGTGGCGCTGCGCGCTCCGCTGACTGTGCCGCTTGAGGTAACTGTGAGCAAAGCGCTTCAGCGCCTGGATCCTGCACACAGGCGTGGAGTAAGCATCGACATGGATCCATTGAGCATGGCGTAACAACTCCGTACGGGTGAGTGTTCTAGTTCACGCGCATTGGTAGTGGCGCCGCTTGCTGCGCCTATGCTCATATTCAAAAGAATTTCTTATTTCACCGAACTAATGTCAGTTGCGCTGTGTCCGAAACTAACGAATGCAACTTGATGCGAGGACACAGATGCAGATTTCCGCTTCAACCAAACTGCTCACGCTCAAAACGAGCGTTAATTCAACTCTCATCGCCCTATATCTGGGCGCGGGCGGCTTTGCTTCCGCGCAGACGAGCCTTGGACATTATGTGTATACCGCCAATGCCGGCGTCGAACTCATGCCACCAACCCGCGTGGCAGACGACACTGACAAACTAACCTGGGCTCCCGATAGCTTGCGCCTCATTAGCTTCAACATACATAGACTTTCTGCAAACACAGAAAACGGCGGCTCGAACAATCCTTTTGAAACAGAATCTGATTTCTCGCTTGGTCGATGGAACCGACTGACACAAAAATCTGATATCTTCTACAAACGGCGCTTTCCTACAATAGTCTCCCTGTTTAGCGAAGCGGTGTGGCTGCCAAAGACCTCCGTGTTACTTCAGCCCGTTTATTGGGTAGAGCGCAATAGCACAGGAGTGGATGCTGCTGCCCCTGGTGAACCAGTCACGCAGAAGACGGAACTGCTCTGGATCGATACAGTGCACTCTGTGGTGCATGAAGTGCGCATGGACACATCGGACATGGTGTATGTCTCGCCGTCTCGACCGATAGCATTAATGGTTCACGCGGGTGTCATATCGGCTGGTGAATCGTCTGCCATTACGCAAATACAGCCAGATGGCACGATGGGAGCTACTTTTCGCGTCGATCATAAGTCCGTGTTTGCTCAACGATGGTCTGCAGATGGCGCGAAGCTGTATGTGATGGTCCTTACATTAGGGGCAGACAGGGCTCATCGCGTGAAGAGTTTCGCCGAGTATGATCCCGTGGCGGGATCATTTAATCCTATCAAAGAATTGCCCAAGACTCCCGACTTACAGCCAACAGCCAGGCATGAAATCGCAATCAAATCGACGCAGCAGCACATCCGGGATGCCGATGTGGATACGCCAGTCAGCGCTCTGTTTGCTGTATCGAGCTTTGCATCCAACCACTCGCGAATGCTTATCTGTGCCGATGCGGACTCTGGCATCCTGTCACCAGACGGAAAGGTTGTGGCCTACCGAGCACAGGGCTCAAGTTGGATTGCACCGCTTAAATCTTATCCTCTTGAAGAGTTCAAGGTCAAAGTGGCAATCGCGCAGAGAGCCACAGCAATGTCCAACGCAAAACAGTTAGGGCTTGCCATCATCATGTATGCGGCCGATATGGACGAAACTCTGCCTCCCCAGGGAGATATTCAGAACCTGATTAAGCCTTATCTGTTGAATGACTCACTTTTTCAAGGTTTTGAATACACCTATACGGGCGGACCGCTGTCACATATCGCCTCGCCGGCAGAGACGCAACTGGGCTACGTTGAGACATCGGGCGGCCGTGCCGTCATCTTTTCAGATGGACATGTCAAGTGGCAAGGCCAACCATAATGACAACCCTGACGGGTTTCGGCAAACCTGCGGTGCGAAGCGAGATCGTTCACGAAACTCCTACCGCAGTAGAAGCCAATGAGTCGCACTATATACGTCGTGCTCAGCAGGGCGATATGGAAGCCTTCGACTGGCTCATCGCTCGCCATCGTGATCGCGCGCTGAGACTGGCATTCCAGATCCTGAGACAGCACTCCGATGCGGAGGACCTAGTACAAGAAGCATTTTTGCGTGCATTTGCACAAATCCGTTCGTTTCGGTTGGACTGCACCTTCTACACATGGCTTTACCGCATTGTAGTGAGGCTCAGCATAAACAGAATGAAATCGCCAGATTGGCAGCGCAGTGTGCAAAACGAATTGATTGATATCAATTCAATTCCGTCGCACTCGCAGCCAGCGCCATCCGAAAACAGAATGCTAGTCGAAAAACTCCTTTCTCGGTTGTCGCCTCCATTACGCCTAACGCTTATATTGCGTGAGATGGAGGGTCTCGAATACGAGGAGATCGCAAGCACACTTAACATCCCTGTTGGGACTGTTCGTTCCAGGCTCAGTGCGGCACGAGCGCAGTTTCAATCGTTATGGCTCCAGATACAGGAGGAGACTCAAAATGTCTGATAACTTCAGTGAGAGCGAGCGCACAAGGAATACCGACTCGTTGGAAATATCTCCGCAGGCGCTCAGCGCTCTGCAAACAGGCATTGCCGAGATACCTGTTCCTACGTCTAATAACGACATTGCCAGGCCGGTACTTAACGTACTTAACTCTGGCCGCGATCTGTCCCCATGGCAATCCCAGATAATGAGGCGTATTGCATGGATGGCTCCAGCGGCTATCGTAGGATGTCTTTTGACATCATTACTGCTTAATACCATCGGGATCAAGTCCTCAACCATTCCGTTTCGAGGTGTGCTAGCCAGAGACGAGGTTATTGCAGAAGATAATGCCCGGATGAGCCCGGAGTTGCCCCGTGATCAAATGGCATCTCCTATGTCGGCTAACTCATTTTCGGCTGAGGCTTTGGCGATTGCAGGCGCCAAACAGACTGCTGCGCCAGCATGGTGGACGGCGCAGGCAGCTCAAAAGACGAAGAAATCGCATCCGCCCCAAGGCGGCATGGGCGGCATGATTAGTACATCGCATCCGGTCCCGAGCGTCCTGAAGAGTGCGCCAGCCAAAGTGACAGGATGGAAGCAGAAAGCATCCAAGGAGTCAGCGGGACAACCAATAGATTCCAATGCTGGAGGGACAGGACGATGAGAGGTTTCAATAAGCTCCGTTTAAGTGGCTCTCCATCTCGAACGGTTCGAATCCAGTGGGCAGTTTTTGGCGTCGCCGTTGGTATTGTTACAGCGTTAGGAATTAGCCCGCAAACTTCATGGCTAGTTCGTGGGCAGTTTGGCCTTGTGGTTCCACGCTGGAATACAACTCCGAGTAATCCCCTAAATAGCGCTGAAATAGCTAAAGCAAAAGCTAACGCGAATGCCGTCGCCGCACAAGCTCAGCAATATGCGGCCAGCCATCCGAGTGATATTGGCGCCATGGAAGCTTCTAACTGTTATTCGGTGCTTGCAGATCAGAACTTGATGCTGAAAGAGCTCACTTCGGTATTGCAGCCGCATGGCGAGATAAGCACTCCGCCTGAGCTAACCGGCACTCAAAATAGGTATCCCACGATTGCAACCAATAGCAATGTTCCAGTAGCCCAGGACACTCGGGTTGTTAGTCTGGCGGCGGCCCATCTTACGTTCAACGCGCACCCAGAGAGCCCCGTAGCCGCCGCTTATTACTGTCGGGCGCTGATGGATGTCGGAATGCTCCTGAACCGCCCAGAGACCTACTGGATAAACCAGAACGAGCCTGAGACGGCAAGGTCTGTAGATTACAAGCAGTGGTTCGAGCAGGCTGTTTTGCTGGAGCATGCAGCCGATTGTGGCGCTGCTGCCGATCCACACAATGCGTTCTTCTCGGTCGCAAAGGCTGTCGCCTGTTACTATCAGGACAAGGACAACGAAGCGCTAGATGCTGTAAACAACATCCGTTCCGACGACCACTTTAACAGCTACTGTTCCGAAGAGGCAATCGGCTGGGACCGCGTCGACTTTGCGCTAAATGGTCGCACATTGCCTTTCCTACAGATTATGAAGGAGATGTATCACCCGCAGAGTCCAATGTCTTACTCTTGTCTGATGCATTGTGCTAGTGTAACTGTATGGAAAGCAGCCATGCTGGAGCATGCGGGCCATTGTAAAGATGGCCTCTCATTGAGGCTTAACATATCAAAGCTTGCATACCTGTATAATCAGAGCAACCAGACAGGATTTGTCACCGATGCCGGTTGGTCGCTTGGTGTTCGCAGTGCCATGGCAATACCTGGCGGAAAATATATTGCCCCGGCAACAATTAATGAGGACACCCTAATCACATTTGGCTGTCAGACATCTGAGTTTGTTAAATACCTGGAACGGAATGGTTTTCGAAAGGAAGCTGACTATTACCATAAGCTCGCACAACAGTACGATCGCCGCCTAAGGTTACATCGAGACCGGATGCTCCAACCCGTAGAAAAGATCGATACGACAGCAAGGGCTACGGCTATAATGTTCGGTTTTGCTGAGTGGGAGATACTTCAGACGCTCTTTGTCGCCATGGCTGCCCTGGTGGTAGGGCTAGCAGCCTACAGGAGCAGGTTTAAAGTCGCCACGCAGACCGCATGGAACTGTACGGTATGGGCGTCTGTTTGCGGGGGAGCAGTTACCGTATTCATTGCAGCGCTCGCATTAGCCAGTCTGTACGGAGACAGGCTGCCGATTGGGTTGATCGCAGTAGTAGTGGTCCCTGCTTGTGTCGTGGCGCTCTCCGTACTCAGTGGAAGAGACCTAAATGACAATGCGCCGATCGCTTTCTTCAAATCAGGATGTTGTACCATGCTGGCCATAATAGCATCCTATGCGCTTATGTCTAGTTCAGTGCAGGCGATGCAGATGTTGATACAGAGCCAGTTGGCTCCCGTTCAAAATGGCGAGGGAGCGGCGACAAACCAGGTACTAGAGATGGTATCGTGCACGCTCACACTGCTTGCAGTACCACTGATCCTATGCTACTTCAGCATCGCATACTCAAACGTAAAGTATCTGCCACTGAATGTGGGCATCACCGAATGGGCGAAACTCTCGCTCTTGCCAACGATCAGCCTGTTGCTTATCGGCTATGCAGCCACCGTCATAAGGACAGAAGCTGTCGTCGTGCATTTCCATAACCAGATGGCTAGCTATCTCCGCGCGGACGAGAAGGACAACTCCTGGTAGATCGACCAGGTCCACGCTGCAGTACTTATGGCAAGGCCCGCCTGAAGATGACCGTCTTCAGGCGGGCCTTATTCGCATTACAGGTTTATTGGCATTCGATCTCTAACTCATCGTCATGGTCAAAACCAATCACAGCCTGTGGCAAGAATCTCCGCGAAAACTTATCATCGCAAATCTTGAAATAGCAAGTTCTTTCTGGACCAGATCCGTTGGACTGCTCGGACGCGGCGAACTGCTGCCGGATCGTGGTCTCTACATAGAAGGCTGCAACAGCATTCACACCTTCGGGATGAAATTCGCAATCGATGTTGTTTTCCTGGATTCTGACGGTGTCGTGTTGAAGGTCGATACTCGCGTAAATCCGTGGAGAGTACGCGGCCCGGTTCGCGGAGCAAAAAGTGTGGTTGAGACGGCTGCAGGTGGCGCACGAGAATTGAGACCAGGCATGCGTGTTATTATTAGGCAACACAACAGCGCAGGTTAGCAATTTCGGCATTTGGCGACCCGACGCTTAATTACGCCATAATGTATAGGTCGCGTATTTCGCTTCTAGAAAGAGCCAGGGTCAGGTATGTTTACGCCATTTAAGAATGAACTATATGTCGATTTCTCTCAACCGGAGCCAGCCAACAAAATGAAAGCTGCGCTTGACCTGGTTGGGTCTCAGCTTGGCCGAACCTATCCCATAACGATAGGCGGCGAGCAGATAACCACAGGCAGTATCGCCTCCAGCGTCAACCCCGCGCTCTTTTCGCAGGTCGTCGGTTTAACACCGGACGCTACCGCCGAGCTGGCAGACAAAGCGGTTCTCGCTGCTGCTGAAGCTTTCAAGACCTGGAGCAAGACTCCTGTTGAGGACCGTGCGCGATACCTGGTTAAGATCGCGGCCATCCTGCGGCGCAGAATCTATGAGTTCTCCGCATGGATGGTCTATGAGAGCAGCAAGAGCTATCTGGAGGCCTATGCCGACACAGCGGAAGCCATCGATTTTCTGGAGTTTTATGCTCGTGAGGCAATCCGCTGGTGCGCTCCCCACCCCACCACCGGCTGGCCGGGTGAAGAAAACACAGTCGAATACCTTCCTATCGGTGTTGGCGCTGTCATACCGCCCTGGAACTTCCCGCTCGCGATTATGGCAGGCATGACGATGTCAGCAGTTGTTACCGGCAACACAGTTGTATTGAAGCCCGCAGAACAGTCGCCAATTGTAGCGGCCAAATTCTTCGAAGTCTTGGAATCGGTTGGTCTGCCTGCTGGCGTAGTTAACTTCGTTCCCGGCCCCGGCGAGATTGTAGGCGAGGCGTTAACGGGTCACCCATTCGTTCGATTTGTATCGTTTACCGGCAGTAAAGACGTAGGTCTGCATATCTATCAGCGCATAGCGACGCATCAGCCCGGACAGAAATGGATGAAGCGCGCCATTATGGAGATGGGCGGCAAGGATGCCATCGTCGTGGACGAGGATGCCGATCTGGATGCCGTCGCCGCAGATGTCGTCGCTTCCGCCTTTAGCTTCCAGGGGCAGAAATGCTCCGCATGCTCGCGGCTCATCGCACACACAGGCATCTACGAGCCTTTAATCGAAAAGGTCGCTGAACTCGCATCAAAGCTGAGCATTGGGAATCCCGTCGAAGGCACATATATGGGCGCGGTGATCGATGCAGACGCCTATGCTCGGATCCATCGCTACATTGAGATCGGCAGAGCGGAGGGAAGAACCATTCTGGATCCCGGCGATGCCAATGCTTGCGATGGCTGGTTAGTTGGCCCCGCCATCTTCGCGGACATCGCACCACAATCTCGCCTGGCGCAGGAAGAGGTGTTCGGTCCCGTTCTTGCAGTGCTTCGCGCCGAAAGCTTCGACCATGCGCTCGATATCGCGAACTCCACCGATTTCGGCCTCACCGGGGCTGCTTACTCCAACAAGAGAAGCCACATCGATAAGGCGAGACGAGAGTTCCACGTGGGCAACCTCTACTTAAACCGCAAGTGCACTGGCGCCTACGTCGATGTTCAGCCGTTCGGGGGCTTTAACATGAGCGGAACAGACAGCAAGGCGGGAGGCCGCGACTACCTCGGGCTCTTCCTACAGGCGAAGTCGATCTCGGAACGATGGTAACGGGCAGAGGTAAGCCGGTAACGAGATAACAGGGCAGCCTGATGGTAGTCGTGTAGAGCACGAAGATGCATTGACCCCCTCCCTCCGAACTTGCGAACGGAGGGAGATGTCCTGCGAGGAACCAATTGCGAGCAAATGAGGTAGGGGTCGGGCAAGGTCCCGTCCGCTACGCCGCAACCATCCGCGGGTGCAGCATTTGCCCCTCTCTCTTCTCTCATCTGGGCCGAAGCATAAGTACGCAGATTCGGCGGTGTGCAGATACTGAGTTTTGCCAGAGAGACCGAATTAGCTCCGCATTCTGCGGAAAACGTTACGCGCGCTTACCACGATGCCGACACTAAACAACAGCGCTATGCTGCCAGGTTCAGGCACGGCCCTGTTGGAGTTGAGCTGTATGTGGTCCGAACTGCTGGAAGACGTCCAGGTTGCTCCACCGTCGGTGCTGATGTCCGTGAAGATATCGAAGAAGCTGGTGACACTGAACAGGCCACCACCAGCGTCAGCTATCGTCGTCTGACCAGCGGAAGTAAGACTTGGACTGATTCGGAGCATCTCCCCACCTGGCAGACCCGCTGCATTAAGCTGTTGGAACTGCGTGCTGTAGCCTCCAAACGGTGAACCGTCCGTTCCGGAAACCCTTGTATACAATATCGCATCAGTGGCCGATGTAGTAAACGGTATCGCCGCGCCGCCGTCGATCGAGAGGTCGCCGGCAAAGGTTGATGAGAAAACCGCGGTAGTCCCGTTTCCCAGGTTTTGTCCGAGCGGCGAGTTAGTCGAAAACGCGTAGTCGCTCAGATTGGTTAACAGGTAACTATGTCCTCCATTGAAATACTGCTGAATGGCGAAGGGTACTGCGCTGAATTCTCCGCCCGCTGGGGGTTGATTAGCTGATCCAGATACAAACTGTGCCCGCGCGCTTACACCGCTAGTACACAATGCGAAAGCGATGCATGTAACAAGTCGCTTTGTGTCACCCATGACCTGGCTCCCTCCTACTACCCGCTGATTAGTACGTGCAAGTGAATAAACAGAGCAATTATGGCATGAATCGCAATAAACACTGTCTGCGGCATTGAGGCTGCATAATTTCCACAAACAACTCGGCATAAATACATTGGTCACTCTAGGTTCACACGGGTGCATCGAAGCGTCTACAATCGTGTCTGGTCCCACACAATTAGTGATCACGTTAGGGTCAAAAAAAGCACCGTCCTGACCGCTTTAATGTCGGCCGACTCAGTTTAACCAGAATATCCGGCATGTCGTTTCGGTATCGCGGATGCTGCTTGCACGTAGAGGTGTCCGAAATGGTCGCAGCAAGCGTCGGTCCTACCATTTCGCTGGCGTACGCAATCCCGGGTCGCAAGAGGCGGCAACGACCTATTCCCTCATCCATCGTTTTCCCTTTTCGCTTCCCGCTTATGGGTGTGAGTCTTGATTATGCAGCGTATGCTGTTGCTCGTCTGCAGACGTCTGCAAAGTCTGTGTGCTGGGAGGTGTACCAGGCCGTTAGTAGTTGGAGCTGTGCTTCCGCACCCGCTTCTTCCCACCGTGTTCC
>CAIXIX010000277.1 GCA_903919615.1 uncultured Chthonomonas sp. | reverse complement strand
TTACGTAACGCGGCGGTTGCTGCACTGTGGAGCCCGGGTCGGCTGCGCAGATCAACGGCATCATCGTCATCGCGCTGGTGGGAAAGCACAGGGCGGTTACAGGCGTTACGTAACGCGGCGGTTGCTGCACTGTGGAGCCCAGGGCGGCTACGCAGATCAACGGCATCATCGTCACCGCTCTGGTGGGAAAGCACAGGGCGGTTACAGGCGTTACGTAACGCGGCGGTTGTTGCACTGTGGAGCCCAGGTCGGCTGCGCAGATCAACGGCATCATCGTCACCGCACTGGTGGATAAACACGGGGCGGTTACTAGCGTTATGTAACGCATTATGCCTTCCCCCGTTTCTCAGTTTCTGGCGCCTCCTGAGCGATCTTGCCTCTTAGACGATAGCTGTGTCCGCGTATGTTGACCACAATGCTATGGTGCAGTAAGCGGTCGAGAATGGCTGTAACAATCACAGGATCGTGAAACAGCTCTGCCCAATCGCTGAATGCCTTGTTGGAGGTTATCACTGTGCTGGCCTTCTCGTAGCGCGCAGCCACAAAACGGTAGAACAGGTGGCACTCTTCACGACCGATTGGCGTGTATCCAACCTCATCGACAACTACCAGCGATGCGGTAAGATAGCGACGCCCTTTACCAGCACGCCCTGCATGGTGATCCACCTTGAGCTTTTCTATCAGGTCTGCCATCGTCGTGTAACAGATGGTCTTTCCTGCCTGACAGCACTTGACAGCCAGCGCTGTGGCGAGATGCGTTTTGCCGACACCAGGTGGGCCCAGAAACAGCACATTATCGTGCCTGCCCAGAAACGTTAGATCGAACAGAGACTGGATCTGCTGCCGATCCAGTCCGGGTTGGAAGCTGTAATCGAACTCGTCCAGCGTCTTGATATAAGGCAGTCCGGATATCTTCAGCGTTGTGTCCAACCTCCGCTGCTCTTTGCAAACCACCTCTTCTTCCAGGAGCGTATCCAACACCTGAAGATAACTTCGTGACTCATCTTGCGCTGCCTGAACCACGTCAAGTAAAACCGCCTGGATACGAGGAAGATGCAGCCGCTTGAGATTCTGTGACAGCCGGTCCACGATTAATTCATCCGGCATTGCGCACCTCCCCGGTCAGTTCAGCATATTCAGCGAGGGAACGGTGCTGCACTTCGAGGGTGTGAACGTCTTTGACCTGTATCGCATCAATGCTGTTCTTTGCCTCGAAGCTCACTACGTCTATCGGGTTGGGCGGCTTGCACGGGCTTGTTGTCTGCTTTATCGCTCTGCCCTTGTGCTTACGCCCTGCCGGGCGCCCATTGTTCGCGGCGGCATACTTGCGTGCCTGCAACTCCCGATCCGCCATTAACGCAGCATAGAAGCGAGGATCCTGAACAAACTCACCCTTACCCTCAGGGACGGTATATGTAACCACCAGGCGGCTGCCGTCAAACACACGAAGCTCCGCATGTCTCAAGCGGACTATAACCTTCTTGCCGACAAGAGTATGCTCGACCACATAGCTGTTGCAGCCAACCGAGATTGTGCAGTCCTTGTTAACTGTCCGATATAGCCTCTCAGATATATCGCATGCGTTCGGTGGCAGTTTAGTGAGATGCGGTTTCTCCCGGGAAAAGCGCACGTCGACACGTTCATGCGTTGTCCCATGTAAGCGCTGCGCCTTATCTGCTATCCATGCCGTCAGGTCTCTGTTCGCAGCTGCCAGATCTACAAAGGTGTATCCCCGCCACCAGCCTTCGCGAATGAAATCCATCGGTCTTTCAACCTTGCCTTTTATCCAGGGCGAGTAGGCCGGAGCTACTTCAGGCTTGAATCCATAATGGATTGCGAGATTCACAAGGCTTTGCGTGAAGTCCGTCTTGCCGGCAACTCTGCGAATGAACACATTCTTCATGCGATCGTAAAGAAGCTCACGAGGAACGCCGCCGAAAGACTCAAACGCGCGAATATGAGCTTCGAGGAAAGAGATCATGTTGCATCTCTCCTGGAGCTCACAGTAGGGCATTCGCGAAAAACCAAGGATCATAACGAAAAGGTAGTACTTCTTTACAACGCCATCTGGCATTGTGACCATGTACTCCCCATAATCCACCTGAGCCTGCCGGCCAGGCTCCGTTTCAAAACGGATATAAGCCAACCGGGAGGACTCGGACTTGAGCTTGCGGACCTGCCGCTTAACCAGCTCATAGCCTCCTGAGTAGCCCAGCTTCACAAGCCTGTCATATATGGCTGACGCCTGGTAGCTCTCGTCATCGTCCAGCAGGGAAGCGATAGTGTCCTTGAATGGATCCAACTTGCTGCCACGCGGCGCGGACTTACGAGGTTGATTGATCCGTTCCGGATGATCGAGATAACCTTGAACCGTGCGGCGATCCTTACCAGTCTTACGCGCAATTTCTCGACAGGACAAGCCCTGCCGGATATAAGAATTGATACTCAACTGCATCTCCAGTGCTATCATAAAAGCGGCTCCTTGACAGGTTGATTTGGTCATCTCCCTAATTCAACGGAACCGCCGAGGCGGGAACGCGCTTAATGCACATTCCCGCCTTAAATTTCACAAGAGTGGTACAGTTTCAAGTTATCCGAATCGTTACATGCTCATTGTATCATTGACA
>CAIXIX010000276.1 GCA_903919615.1 uncultured Chthonomonas sp. | reverse complement strand
CTCTTATCCCAGGCAAGCGTCGCGCGCGCATTCCTAATTGCGTCGGTTTATACAAAACATTAACTTTCGGGGAGAGAGAATTGACTGCTGAATCTAAACCTCAACCTTCTGCACCTACCATCATCCCATCCACGGCGTTAGGGCGAGATGGTGCGGTTGCCCCATCCAATCGTATCACGGTTGGCATTATCGGAACAGGCAACCAGGGCATCGGCGACATGCGCGCATTCTTCAGAGATGACCGCGTTCAGGTCGTGGCATTGTGCGATGTCAACAAAGAAAGCCGCATGTACTGGGACGATGCGGAGGGCGGACGAGACGTTGCCAAGCGGATCGCAGATGCCCACTATACAGAGAAATTTGGCAAAGCGTACGCGGCGATCGAGCTATACAACGACTTCCGCGATCTGCTCGCGCGCGATGATATAGATGCCGTCGAGATCGCAACTCCGGATCACTGGCACGCTATCATGACCGTTGAAGCGGCGAAGGCAGGTAAAGACATCTACTGCCAGAAGCCGCTTGCGCTTACCATCCACGAAGGGCGTGTGATGAGCGATGCCGTGGCGAAATATGACCGCGTTTTCCAGACAGGCAGCCAGCAGCGCTCAGACCCGCATTTTCATCGCGCCTGCGAACTGGTTCGAAACGGAAGAATTGGCAAACTGCACACGGTTCGATGCGGTCTCCCCGGAGGAAGACCCGATTTCGGCAAAACGATCGATAGGAAGAGCCTGGAAGCAGTACCGGATGGCTTTGACTACGATATGTGGCTCGGCCCAGCGCCCGTGGCACCTTATGCCCCTGCGCGCTGCCACGTAAACTTCCGCTGGATCCTTGATTACTCAGGCGGTCAGGTTACCGACTGGGGCGGCCATCATCCGGATTGCGCCCAATGGGGCATGGATACAGAGTTAACTGGCCCGGTTGAGATTAGAAACGCGAAGGGCGTCTTCCCAGCTGATGAGCTATGGAATACTGCCACCGAATACTACTTTGAGGCGATCTATAAGAATGGCATCACGATGATCGTCTCGAGCAGCGAGAAAGGCGGTGTCACCTGGGAGGGCGACGAGGGCTGGGTTTGGGCCGATCGTGGCCGGCACGAAGCTAGCTCACAGGAGATTCTCGACTCCGTTATCAGCGAAGACGAGATCCATCTATACAAGAGTGAGCGTCACTTCCTCAACTTTATTGACTGCGTCATCTCGCGCGAGCGCACCGCGGCGCCAGCGGAGATCGCGCACAGATCGATAACCATCTGCCACCTTGGCAACATCGCGATGCGGCTCGGGAAAGATCTAATTCACTGGGACCCCGATACGGAGCAGATTATTGGCGACTCCGAGGCATCTGCGATGCTGCACTACAAGTACAGAGAGCCGTGGAAGCTAGAGTTGGATTAAGTCAATTAACGGATTAACATAGAAGTAAAGCCTGAATAGAGGAGCGGCAGATATGCTGCTCCTCTTATTACTTTGGCAACATGAACATTGCAGATGGACGGGACCACGCAGGCGTTATCTTCATCAGCCGGTCGGCGATCAGGCAATCTGATATTGGAAGCCAGGTTCGCGGGTTGCCGGCGCTGTGGGAAGAAAGTCACACCTGAGTAAGACACTGTGGATGCTGGATTAGGTGATTTGGTTCAAGTAATTGTGTTTGACATTGTGGTCAAAGCTCCGGACCCAGGAGGATCCGGAACTGACGGGCTGTCAAACAACCGATGAACTGGGCTCAGAGACCCGCCGTTTTTCGACGGCGCAGCAGCAGTGGCAGTGCAAAGCGCACCGGCTGATCGTTAATTGCTACTATAAATAATCCTGAGATCCTGGCTTAATCTGTCTTTTGCTCAATCAGCGTGCCAAACCGCTTGCCAATCGCTAAGGCAGGATCAAGGGGCACGTCGACTGCGACACAGTCGGACGGAATGCTGATCGTCGGCGTGTTGCGCAGCGACTTGCCTTCGAACTGCGGCAAGTACGGCCGCAACTCCTCCAGCATCTCACTCGTCAAGTCCCGAATCTCTTTGAGAGTCAATACAGCTGCAGTAAGGGGATCGAGAGCCATTGCGTGAACAACATGCTCAGGATCACCGCCGAGTGCAGCCTCTGCCATAAGCGTCTGCACGTTAATATTGGTCTGGCACAGCGCAGCGCACTGCGGTGGAAGGTCGCCAATAAAGGTGGGGTGCAGGCCAGTATCGTCAGCGAAGGTTGGCACCTCGACGCAGCAGCCATTGGGCAAATTAGTGATGTAGCCATCGTTCCGCACGTTGCCCATCAGGCGGAACGGTTTTCCGGTTGTAACCGCTTCAAGAATGTAGGAGCAGTACTCCACACTTCTCGTCTCGATCTTCGTGGTTTCAAACTGGAGTGGATCGACGATGGCGTATTTCTCGGCCATCGCCTTTCCCCACTTATAGTAAGCTCCAGATTCACCTCCAAAGCCTGGCTCATCGCAATAAAGGTCGAGGGCCGCCTGGCTCGATCGGAACCAGGGAACATACTCAGAGAGATGCCCGGTAGACTCGGTCATAAAGAAACCGAACTGCCGGAACACTTCGCCGCGCACCTTTTCGTTCTTGTAGTACTCGGGCTTCTCAAACTTTTCTTTCAGCTCAGGATAGAGATCCCGCCCCTTGTGCTCCAGCTTCAGGAACCAATCCATGTGGTTAATACCGCCGCATACGAAACTGATCTCTTCCTTTGGCACATTGCAGTAACCACCAATTAGATCGAGGGTTGTCTGTACACCATGGCACAGCCCGATAAATGGGACATTGGAGACTTTACCAAGCGCAAGGCAGTTAGCAGCCATCGGGTTTGCGTACTGCAGCATGATCGCGCCAGGCTTCGCAACGCGCTCCATGTCTCGGGCGATATCAGCGAGCACGGGAATGTGCCGCTGACCTCGGAAAATGCCACCGGGACCCAGCGTATCGCCAATACACTGATCGACCCCGTATTTTAGCGGGATCTCATAATCGACTCCATAGGCATGAAAGCCGCCAACCTGAATCATCACGACTACGAAATCTGCATCCCGAATCGCCTCTTCCCTGTTGGTGGTGGCCCAAACCTTACCCGGCAGACTGTTGTCGCGCAGCATTCGATTACCGAACGCCTCCATGGCGCGCAGCTTCGTTTCTGTGGGGCTCATCAGCGCGAATTCGCTATCTGCCAGGGCGGGGGTCGCGAGAATATCGCTCATCAAGGTCTTACAAAACACGACGCTGCCAGCGCCAATCATCGCAATCTTCTTCGCCATTTCAGCTCCTCTGCGCGCATATCATCAGGCGTAATTCACTTTGCATTACTGGCTTTCTGTTTCGACAAGCACATGTCTATTCCTGCGTTACTTATCTTGCCTGATAGGCTCTTGGTCGCGCGTACTCAGCGCCAGACTGTGAGCCGCGTCCCCACATAGTTCGCTCGGGAAAAGCCGCTGTCCACACCATTCCATTACCGCTGAACGCGGAAACTTCCCGGCCAGGCCGCAAACGGCTGACTGGTAATGCCGTTGTTTATTTCGCCGTCAAAGCGTTCCGCACCCGGAAGGATCGTAACTCTTACAACTCCAACGTCTCCGGCTCGAAGAACACCCGCATGCACTGCCGCCGTAGCCAGGTCGGAATCATCGGTATAGGCTCCCCGAGTTCCCCAGACAGATCCCGTCGTGGATCCCGTTACCTTGAAGAAAAGCGTGCGATTAACCTGTCCGCGGTACGCTTTTAGATCGCCAGGATTGGGCAGCGCCTGCTGATCTTCGCTTGCCCTCATCGGGACAGGATCATCATGCTCCGTCAGTCTCAAGCGGCGTATTACGGATCGCTGCTGAAGCGTTACGACACCAGATTCGATCCCCCTTACAACGTAACCTCGAACCGAATCGCCAATCCGATAGGTGTTCTCTTCACCTAGAGCGGTGTCCTTGATGGAGGCATAAGCCTGCTGCCCGATACGGGCGCTGCCCGTGTAGATCAGGCCACCTAGAGGGTCATCTACATTCAGAGTTGTACCCGGCGCAACAAACCTATGGCTTCGAACGATAGGGTCGTCTGGAGGCGGTCCAAACAGGTTAGAACGCGGAATAGAAAGCGGGCGTTCCGGCCGCGGTTCTATCGGCGGATTAACCGGCCTATCTGCGGTCGTCGTTGTTTGCGCTGCTTGTGCCGATGACGCAGTAGACGGCACTGGAGTTGAAGTGACCTGCACAGTTGAAGGTACATCGGGCCGAAGCCGCCTCAGCGTGATGCCCACGACAAGGCTCAGTGCAACCAGCAATACAACTACTATCGGTGGCATTCGCAACGTGCGATGATCCTTTCATACATAGTTTTCAGTTACCCTATGTCTCTATTCGGGTTGTATCCGTGTCAATCCTGTATACACACAGCGCACGGTTTATGAATTCGGAAGCGTGCCGAAGTGAGTCGATCTCGTCTGATCCCAGAAACGCAGCGTAGTGCAGGAGGAAGTTTTTGCCGAAAGGTGGAACGTCCTTGCGAAGTGTGTGCAATACTCCGGCTTACCTATGTGCCACTTGACGCCCAGCGATGCCATGAGGATATGCGGCGAGCGATAAGTAAACCGGCGCGAAAGGATGATTTAGTAATGGCAGTTAAAGTTGGCCTCGTAGGTCTGCGCGGCATCGGCTTACAACACGTTCGGGCGCACAAGGCGGATGAGCTCTCTGATCTTGTAGCAGTATGCGATGTGGTGAAAGAGCGCGCAGATAAGACAGCCGAAGAGTTTGGCGTGAAAGCCTACTACACCATGCAGGATATGCTCCGAGAAGAGCCACAGCTCGAGATGATCGACGTGACAACAGGCGGTTACGAAAATGGCTCATGGCACTACGAGCCCGCTATGGAGGCCATCGAGGCCGGCAAGGCCGTGCTGGTTGAAAAGCCGCTGAGCAATGACGTGTACGAAGCTCGCGAGATGGTGAAAAGAGCGAATGAGAAAAAGGTCTATCTTGGCTGCAATCTCAATCACTACTTTACGCCGACCGCCGAAAAAGCGAAAGCGTATATGGATAGTGGGCAGATAGGCGAGTTGGTCTACTGTCTGCACAAGATGGGCTTTAACGGTGGCGATCAGACATATTCGCCCAACAAAAACTCCCGTTGGAATGGCTTCCCCTATGCCCACCTGAAGGCCTTTCTTTCACATCCCTTTGCAGTAATGCGCTACTTCTGCGGCGACGTGACCCATGTACAGGCTTTCGTCAATCGTCCGGGAGTCCGGCGAACTGCGAGCGACGTCATGCTATCTACTGTGAGCGTTAACTTGCGATTCGCGAACGACTGCGTCGGCGTGCTGCTTAGCCAGCGAGGCGACTGTAACTTTGGGCTGGGCGGATGGTGGAGCCTCGAAATCTCGGGAACGCGCGGAGCGTTCTGCATCGAGAATTGTATCGAAAAGCTCACCTTCTGGCCCTCACCAGGCACCGGCAAAGCTGGCAGCCCCGAGAAGATGTCAGGCGGCTCGTTGGACGGCCCTGAGGTATTCAACTCCGGTATCGCCGATTTTGGCGAGACATTCCCGCGCAGAATTCACGCTTTCCTCGAGGATGTAACAAATAAGGTTCCGCGAGAAAGCCTGCGAGCAAATGGTCGCGATGCCCTGGCTGCGCTAGAGTATACGTGGGCCGTGATGGAGAGCTACGAGAATGGCGGAGCCATGGTGAGACCTCACCCACTGCCAACCATCCATGGCGATCCGGCTTCAACGAAAGACTAATCAAAACTACTCCGTTCCTCCCAATCTGGTATTATCCGCTGGCTTGGGAGGATTGTCTTTCTATCAGGGAAATCGAATGAGCAGAAACGCGTCCGTATCCAGACGGGAACTACTGATTGCCGGAGCCGGACTGGCAGCCGCAGGCAGGGCTTCTGGTGCGACTCCTTTCGATCCGGGGGGCAGTGACACCTGGCATGGCCTCAAATTGAGTGTCGCCTCCTACACCTTTCATGCCTATACTCTCGACCAGACCCTTAAGTTTCTGGTTCGCACCGGGCTGCAATATGTCTCCATCAAAGATGTCCATTTGCCGTTCAACACGACTCCCGACCAACGGCGTGCAATTGCTCAGCGATTTAAGGATGCTGGTATCACTCCGTTGAGCTGTGGCAACGTGGGTATGAAAAATGAAGAGGCAGACATCCGACGTGCGTTTGAGTATGCAAAGGACATTGGCTTGCCGACTATTGTTTGCGCACCTCAGCCAGAATCGGTTCCGATCCTCGACCGAATGGTCAAGGAGTACGACATTCGTCTCGCAATTCATAACCACGGGCCGGAAGACAAGCACTTCCCCACCCCGGAGAGCATCTGGAGCGTTGTGAAGCGCTACGACAAGAGAATAGGACTCTGTATCGATGTTGGGCATGCCGCACGCGCGGGAGCAGATCCTGCCGCAGACATTCTGCGATACCGGGAGAGAGTGTACGACATGCACTTCAAAGATATCGCGGAATTGACGCCACATGCCGCCGCAATTGAGGTGGGCCGGGGCGTCCTAAACATTCAGGCAATGTTGGAAAGCCTGATAAAGATCCGATATACCCATCTCGTCAGCTTCGAGTATGAGAAAAACGATCCGGAACCGATAACGGGTCTCATGGAGAGTATGGGCTATGTCCGCGGGGTGCTGCACGGGCTTAAAGGACGGGTTTAGAGCGCTTACAGGCAGGTTGTTAATGTAGATGCAAAAACGGGCCGCGCGTTTTGCGCGGCCAGTTTTTTGTTAGGCGTAGCCTGAGTTACCGAAACCGAAGTTGAGTGAAATCGGCGTATTT
>CAIXIX010000275.1 GCA_903919615.1 uncultured Chthonomonas sp. | reverse complement strand
TTCACAAATACAGATTCACCATCCGCCTACCAAATGACTCTGTGAAATCCAAAGATTTTTTTACAAATCAAAATTATCGACAGGAACCCGCTCGGATATTATCACGAGTAGATGCCTGAGTAGTAACCCGGATGCCTCAATATCAATGCCAATGAAGCTACCGGCAAATTTTGGATCCGACAGAATCGAGTCAATCGATTTCTTCAGGAGCGAGTCATGAATTGCGGTCTGAGACTGGCACTGAACTATCAACGGCCAGCAGCCAAGCAACACAAAGGTAACAACCGTTGTCAGCCTGGCGATAAAAGGGCAGGAAGAGAGGTTGATCGGTTTTGACACGGCACCTACCATTCGGCGCGGGCTTCAGCAAACCGCTCCTGTGCGGCAGTTCTAAATTGAGATGCTGCTTCGGACATTTGAGCCAATATCTGCTCTTTCGATAATCCTGCCGTATCGCGTGCAGCTGCAATCACCGTATTGCACTCGTTCGAATCCATAAATCGGGATGCATCGAGAAGTAGCTTCGCCTCTTCATCTGTAACCGCGATAAATCCGTGTTTATCTGCATGTATAAGCTGGCCTGGTTGTATCTTGGTGCCAAACACTTCGACCTCACACCCCCAACGAACAGGCGTAGAGTGCGCGTGCCCTACGCAGAATCGGCGTGCGATCGCCTTAAAACCAGCGCTAGTCATCTCATCGACGTCACGAATAGCGCCATCGGTGATCGTGCCAACACAGCCCAAAGCCGCATGGGTGCATGCATTCACTTCACCCCAGAACGAACCAAGAGTCAACGGTTTATCGAGATCCTGGACAATCACGATCTTGGGGCCAGGAACGGAAGCTAGATACGCACGATACTCCGCAGCCGCATTCGGATTGGCCCTTGGGTGGGAGGGGTTTCCGGGTTCGCAGACCACGGTCACCGCATATCCCACCATCGGTCCCATTTGAGGCATATAGTCGCGGCACTCTTCAAGGTTGAAGCCGTCGCGTGCGGGATCTCGCCGGGTAATCTGTTCCCAACCGTTGTAAATCGTCGGCGTGTTCCAACGCTTCAGCTCAAGTAGTTCGCTGATCTCCATGCAAAATCCCCCACATTAGTGCCGCTTTAAGCTTGTATTGCGACAGAAGTATACTAGACAAATGGACCGAATGCTAGCTCTTACGACGCTTCTTGGTTGCGGCCAGAGCCTCACGCAGATCATCTCGCAGGCCTGCATTCATTGCCCACTCCATCTGAGTAACGTCTGCAGGCGCAAGACGGGGGGTGCCTGTGCGAACGAGAGGAGCGGGATCGTACTCATTTGCGAGAGTTAAGGCAGCAACCATTTTATCGTTTCGAAGTCTGCTCACCAGATGGAGTGCGAGATCAATTGCGCCTGTTGCGCCAGCCGATGTCACACGGTTGCGATCCGAAACCACTCGCTGCTCCAGCGGATGAGCGCCACATCCCTTAAGAAAGTCCCGTGTCATCCAGTGGCCGCTCGTTTTGTATCCCTTGAGCAGCCCCAACGCGCCAAGGATGAGCGTGCCTGAACCACTGGCGCTAATAATTGTCGCCTTGGACGCCTTCTTGGCTAGAAAATCCATCACTTTATCATCGGTCATCACATCCGAGATACCAGTGGATCCGCCTGGAATCAGCAGAATGAACGGATCATCCTCGATTTCGGCAAAAGTGTCGGTGGCCTGAAGCGGAATGTCTGTATCCGAGGAGATGATGTCCTTTGTTTTCCAGGCCAGGTGGACATCCGTGTTACCCATGCGTGCAAGTATCTGCTGCGCAGCGGCCACATCGAGCGCACATACTCCCGGATAGAGAAGCATCAAGACTGGCTGCCGCTGATGCGGGATATTGTAGTGCGTCATGTCATGCTTCGGGTGGGATCCAGGTGGGGGAGGAATAGTCGGGTCCACAGCCTGTTTGGCTGATTGAGCTGAACCTGCGACAGATAACCCGGCAGAGATAACACCAGCGGTTGTGATGCCTATTGACTGAATTGCTTCACGTCTGTTCATATATAGAACCATCCTTATAAAATTGAGATATTGGATTGCAGCGCAAATGGCTATAAACACCAGGCTTCGCGCTTATAACTTTGAGTTCTGAACACGCATGATTGCGCAGCCTATCGAATGCCCTTCTGGTTCGGCAACAGGCTTGCCGGCAAGCAGCTCATCCAACGCAATCTGCAGACTATTAGTGGTCACGCTAGCCGGGTCGCGGCTATCGTCTAACCTGCCGTGATAGCGGATAATCAGTTTTCTATCGACCACAAAGAACTCAGGAGTTACCTTTGCCTTCATTTGGTCTGCGATGACATTGCCTTTGTCCATTAACACCGGGAACTTCAAACCAGCATGCCGAAGATGGTCTTGCTCATCTTTCGCTGTCTCATCGAAGCTCGAGTTAATGGCAATAAATCGAATTCCCTTTGCCTGATATCGCTCAAAGAGTGACTCTATTCGAGCATCGTAACCGAGCGAACAGGGGCATTTTGCAGAAAGAAATTCGATAACAGTCGCAACTTGCGCCGAATGTGTCGTGGTCTCCAGCTTTACGGGCGTCGACGTCATGGCATCAGGCAGAGAGAACGGATCGATTCTTTCCCCAGCGCGCACGACTAGCGGCGTCGAAGCAGGGTTCAGACAGCATGCAGCCATGTTCATCAACTGAAATCCAAGTTGATCAACATGAGCGTCCGATACAGGGATAGAAATAACGACTCTGCTCGTTTCATCGATTACAACGCAGACGTTTCGGAGTTCAGATTCACTATCGTTAACGGCTCCATACCGGCGTGCAAGCTTCAATCCGTCGTCCCGCAAAATGGGGTAGTTTAGTTGCTGCTGATCGTGAATGTGGTTTAAATCTGTTTGTGGCGCGTCAGAGATTGCGAATGTCTTAGCTCCTGTTTTGTCGAAATCAGGCATGGTTGCCTTCAAAGACTGTAGAGCCGCATCAAAGACTGGCGATTTCTGATTTAGGAATGCAAGAACGATCGGTCTGCCCTTGTAGTCGGCATACCTATGCACGCGCCCCGTATGGTCTGGCAACGAGAAATCCGGTGCATAGCTTGCCGGCGAAAGAAGTTCGGGGGATCGGTGAGTGCCAACCACGCGCAGAGTAAAAAATAGGAGAAGAGCACAGCATAGGCCAAAAACGCTGAGTGGAACGACTACAAACGCAACAAGCATCCGTCTTGATTTGAACATATTAACCTCGACTCAATGATAGCATGGAGACACTCGTCACGAAGCGGGTATTCCATCTTGGCGCTTATGTTGCCTGATTGTTGCTACTACTTCTGCGGTTCACTCGCATGCGCTGCAATAATGCGCTGATCACCCCTCCTGACTGTGAAACCTTGTAAATCGAGAAACTCAAGCAGTTGCATTGCGGACTTTCGATTACTGCGAGCGAGATCCCGAAATTCGCCAACGGAGATCGTCTCATGTTCAATTAACCATGTCGCGATGAGCAGTTTACAATTTTCGACGACTGATGCGGCGTAATATTCGCCATCAGCAACCAGAAAAAGCCGACTTTGCGAGACTCCCACCTTTAGTAAGGAAGCAATTGCATCTTGAGGAGCGCGAACCATCGAGGAAACTTCCCGCAGCGTTGGTATGTCGATACCCCGGTCTGCGTAGTACTCCACGATTCGAGATAGCAGGCTCTGCTGCCTCTCGCTCAGCGTAACCCTGAAATCGCGCAGTCTAACCGTCCCACCTTCAACATCGATTACGGGCTGTACCATGTTTTGCCAGTATGCCAGCATCTGATTGAAGATCTTGACGTCCGCACCCGGCACAACGCTCTGCCTTAACTCTTCGCGGGGCATTCCTGGGCGCAATGGAAATTTTTCATGAAAGCTGGATAAGGTATCTACAAAACGATTACATATTGTTCCCATATGAACAACGGATAGTGCGCGATCCTTTGAAATTAACGCTGCCTTAAAGCCAGAAATAAGCGCTTGAAGGGAATCTGAAAAAGCAGGATCGTTAAGGCGAGATTTATCCCTAAGCTCATCCACGGTCGCACCCACAATATTTGAGTTCAATATTGTGAGGAGGATCTCCGCAGGATCACCCTCGCTGGCTGCTTCCAGATAAGCCAACCGTACGGCATCGTTCTTTTTGACTCGAACAGGTGAAACTTCTAACACAACTCCACCACCGAGTGTTATCATCGGTGAATAAGAGCGGACAATGAAGCGATCGCCTCTGTTTGATGTTATCAAATCATGATTATCAGCGACGAACTGGACTATCGCCGTTTCACCGTCGGCAACTTCTCGATGGCTATCCAGAATTCTAATGCGCCCGGTAAACTCCGACGTGCCCGTGTAGAAGCGGACTCGAGCGCCATCCTTTAGTGAGCGTTTGTGTCCATCGAGCAGGGTTAACCGAATTTCAACGCACTCGGCGGCAGCCAGGCTTCCAGGAGCAGCAAGCTGACATCCACGCTGGAGTTCGGCTCCGTCGAGACCGGTTAAATTGAGGGCAACTCGCATTCCAGCTTTGGCTGAAGTCACCTTCTCACTGAAGGTTTGCAAGCCGCGCACACGTGCAGGAACGCGCTGCGGCAGCACTTCTAGCATGTCCCCAACACGGACGGTGCCTGCAATAAGGGTTCCAGTAACAACAATACCAACTCCCTGAGGCGAGAAAACACGATCTACGGGCAGGCGAAATGGGGCGTGTTCATCGCGAGGTTTGCATCGGCTCACCGCGGAAAAGATCTGGCGCTTCAGTTCGTTTATTCCGCGCCCCGTTACGCTCGAGACACGTATCATTGGAGACATCTCAAGAAAAGTCCCGGCTAGCTGTGCCTTAACATCCTGTTCGACCACATCGAGCCAATCACGCTCGACCATGTCACATTTGGTAAGCACAACAATTCCACTTGAGATTTCGAGGAGTTTAAGTATCTCGAGATGCTCGATGGTCTGAGGCATTACGCCTTCGTCAGCTGCGATCACAAGCAATATGAGATCAACGCCCGTGGCGCCGGCGAGCATGTTTTTGAGAAATCGCTCGTGACCGGGAACATCTACAATACCCGCCACACTTCCGTCTGGAAGCTTGAGGCAGGCAAAGCCGAGGTCAATCGTCATTCCGCGCTGTTGTTCCTCAATGAGCCTATCCGTATTCGTGCCTGTTAGTGTCTCAATGAGCGAAGTCTTGCCATGATCAACATGGCCCGCAGTGCCAACAATCGCGTACTTCATGAGGATTTAATCAACGAACTCGCGCGTAAAAAGAGCGACGATCTTAGAGTGATGAGATCAAGGACGTAGGTGTACAGTATGGCCCCTCATTCAGTATTGCAGGAACTTGCTCACCTGCGGCCGCCCATTGCCAAAGCCGATCTGGCGCAGCAAACCCAGACCTTGTCGAGGCAGCACCGATATCGCCATCCTTCCGAACCGCGATCAGCGCGGCGCCATAGTTGTTGAAGCTCTCCGGCGGACGTTTCCGCATCAAGTATCGAAGAGCTTCAACGCATGCTTCCGTCGGTGTAAGCCCTCGCCCCATCGCTTCGACGGTTCTGAAACTGACAACCGCCTTCATCATTTCGTCGCCATGGCCAGTTCCGGCAGCCGCGCCAATCTCGTTATCGACATACAGGCCAGAACCGATGATCGGTGAATCTCCAACCCTTCCTGGCACCTTCCAGGCCATTCCACTTGTTGTGCAGCCTGCGGCAAGATTGCCATGGCTATCCAGGGCAACGAGACCGATTGTATCGTGATTATCAGGAGTCAACTCCGTTAGGCCTTCTCGAGGGCCGGTATCGAAGTGTGCCACATCCGCCGCAGATTGATTTGCACGCCACTCCAGCCAACGCTCGTTAGACACATCCGTCAGAAGGCGCTCATCAGCAAAACCATGTTGCAGGGCAAATCTCTTTGCATTGTCGCCCACAAGCATGGTGTGCGGTGTATACAGCATCACCTTTCTTGCGACCGAAATTGGGGTTTTGATGCCAGTTAGACCTGCAACGGAACCCGCGGCGTGAGTTGGACCATCCATAATAGCCGCGTCCAACTCAACAACGCCATCTGCGTTTGGAAGTCCGCCGTATCCGACCGAATTTACTTCTGGATCCAGTTCCGTCAGATTTCCGGCTGCTTCAATTGCATCAATCGCTGATCCGCCGCCAGCAAGCACCTCGTTACCGCGAATACTTGCTGCAAGGCCAAATCGCCAAGTCGTCACAATTACGTATGGTGTCGCCACTCTGCATTCTCGTTTCGTTCAAATCATACCTCTCAACCTTGGCGCTCCTTCACACTTGCCTCACCAGCAAGCTGGTGCGCGTGTGAAGTCCACGTGAGAGAGGAAGGATTTAGGGGAGATTGGGTCTTTCGTTCTGGCTTAGCCAGGTTATGCCAACGCCCTATGCATCGCGGTACGGCGAGCCAGCTGTTGCTGATACAGACTCCGGAACACGTCAAATTTCGCTTCGTGAAATTTCGCGGTTTCGGCGTTTGGTTCAACGATCGCGCCGCTGTGGCTCATCTGCATCATAGAATCCAGTACCGAGGCATAGATACCTGACGCTGTTGCCGCCAAAATCGCAGAACCCAACAGAACGGCTTCCGTTTCACGTGAAAGCACTAGGCGAAGTCCCGTTGCATCCGCATGCTCCTGCAGCCATACGGGGTTTTTGACGCCGCCGCCAGTTACAAAGAGCGTATCAATGGAATACCCAGATTCGTTCATCGCTCGGACAATGTCTCTGGTGCCATAGGCGACGGCCTGAATAGTTGCATAGTAGACGAGGGCCTGGGAAGTTATCGTCTCGTCAAGGCTAAGACCATCGACCGTTGCTCTGGCATGCGGATCTGCATTGGGTGAGCGGTTGCCGAGGAAGTAGGGAAGCACATGCACATTTTGCGTAAGTGCTGCAAGAAATGGCGCATGTTGATGCGAAGCAAGCCGCTCTAGCTCTGCGTTTAGCAGCTCGTAGACCGTTTTACCGGCATGCTCTGCATTGGTTCTTAAAGAACCTGCATTTGAGTGATCTGCAATAACATGGTCTATTGCACTGCCCGCAGTGCTCTGACCACCCTCCGTCAGCCACATGCCGGTAACCATCGCGCCAAAATAGGGGCCCCAGATACCATCGATAAACACGGGCTCACGAGATACAGCCATATGGCAATTGCTCGTGCCGCCAATAAGAGCGAGAGCCGTCTCAAGCAGAGCGGGATCGCTGCTCTCTTTACCTTCCCACACTGCGCCAAGGACGCCTAGACCGCCAGCATGCGCATCAATGATGCCCACGCCTACGGCACAGTTCGTGGAGAGACCGAGATCAGATGCCGACTGTGGCGTCAGAGTTCCAATACGATCTCCCATCGGTCTCACATCATCGACGACGCGGCCATCATCGAACAGGTCGTCCAAACCGATAGCGTTGAAAAATTCCTTATCCCAGGAGCGATTGTAGCCGTCATATGTCCACTTGCAAACTACAGTGCAAAGGCTGCGTACATCTACACCGGTCGAACGGTATGTCAAATAGTCGGCGAGATCAAGAAACTTGGCAGCGTTATGATACGTGTCTGGGAGATTACGCTTCAGCCACAGCAGCTTGGGAGTCTCCATCTCTGGCGACAGCTTTCCTCCAACATAACGCAGAACATCGTATCCGCCAGCATTGATCTCATCGGTCTCAGCAATAGCTCTATGATCCATCCAGACGATGACATTCTGGTTATCGTCGCCATCCGGGCTGACCGTAAGGGGGGCATCATTGGCTCCGAGGACCACAAGAGAACAGGTTGCATCGAAGCTGATGCCGACAACGTCCGCGCCATCGGCACCTGATTTCTCCAAAGCGCTATGCGCGGCGCTGCATATCGCGCTCCAGATGTCTTCTGAGGATTGCTCAGCGTAGTCCGGCCTTGGCTTCCACATCTTTATCGGTACGGATGCCGAACCCTTGAGCTCACCGACAGGAGTAAAGACCCCTGCGCGCGCGCTGCCAGTACCAACATCGATCCCAAGCACATACGAACTCATCGAACTTCTCCGTCACGCTCATGCCGCGTCGACTATCGCCGCGACGTAAGCCGTGTGTTGTCATGACGCGATATTGATTTCGCCCTCGAAAACCTCTTCAGCCGGACCCGTCATCATCACCCGATTGTCTCCGGTCCACTCAATGCGCAAATCACCGCCAGGAAGATGGACTTCAACGTTGCGCCCGGTTTTGTCGTTCAGGACACTTGCGACAACACAGGCACATGCCCCGGTGCCGCATGCCAGCGTTTCGCCTGCGCCCCGTTCCCAGGTCCGAACGATTATCTCGCTTGGATTACACACTTTAACGAAATGTACGTTGGTTCGTTTGGGAAACGATTTGTGCGTCTCGATGGCGGGGCCATATCGGCTGACGGGGAACGTTTCAAGATTGTCTTCAAAGATTACGACATGCGGATTTCCCATCGATACCCCAGTAATCTCAAATTTTCTTCCGTCTGCCTTGAGGGACTCTCCGATAACTCTCTCATCGGCAGGCCCTGTCATATCAAGTTCGGATCGCAGCAGACGAGGCGTCCCCATATCCACCCGTACACCGTCGACCTTACCACCTCGGGTTAACAGCTTCAACGATTTGACGCCTGCGCGCGTCTCGACCTTCAGTGAAGGCTCAGTAATAAGCTTGCGATCGAAAAGGTATTTTGCGAAACAGCGGATTCCATTACCGCACATCTCGGCTTCGGAACCATCTGGATTTAGCATCCTCATACGGAAATCGGCCTGCTTGGAGGGCAATACCAGAATTAGCCCATCTCCGCCAATTCCAAATTTCCGATCGTTTACCGTTCGAGCCAACACCGCAATTCCAGACTCATCCGGGCAGTCGGCAAGAGCATTGACAACGACAAAGTCGTTGCCGATACCGTGCATCTTGGTGAATTTCAAAAGCTGAACTCCTGATCACATCGCGTCGAACTCAACGATTTGTCGACAGCTGTTAAACATGTGCAGTTGGTAGAATTTTCGTCTTAGACTATGGGGTGCCAGGCGTTCGCGGCTCCCGAGGCTCGCGCGCTTCACGATCCGGTCGATCGCTGCGCTCCGGTACTTGCTCTCGGTGTGCGTCCTGGTAGAAGTTAGAGACTGGACGCGAAGGAACGATGGACGTTACAGCGTGCTTGTACACAAGCTGCGTAGGCTTGCCAACCGAGTCTAGCAAAATGGTAAACGCATCAAATCCGCGCACCATTCCTCGAAGTTGCACGCCTCCGATGAGGTAGATTGTAACTCCGATATTCTCTTTACGCACCTGGTTAAGGAATATATCCTGAAGGTTCAATTGAGGCTTATTCATGCGGTTCGCTCCTTCCCGATCAAGAAAGTGTCGGGAAAACTGAATATACGTTGGCAAGTGTTTTCGACTAAAAAACTAATCCTAATTCGATGAACACTGGAAGCGAACGGCAGCGGTTGCAATCCGTTCCTGAGCTTCTGCCATAGTGTTTGCTGAGAGATCTATATATTGCGCGTCTCTCTCTGTCCGGAACCATGTAATCTGTCGTTTAGCGAAACGACGCGTATTCATCTTAATTTGGCTGATGGCGTCATCAAGGTTCGTTTCGCCGTTCAGATAAGCACACATTTCGCGATATCCCAGTCCCTGCATTCCCGGTGAGCTACGGATGTAGCCCATTTTCATCAGCCCCTCAACTTCGTCGACGAGACCCTCCGCGATCATCTGATCCACTCTAGCGTCTATACGTGTGTAGAGCGTCTCACGATCCCTTTCCAGCAGAAAAAACAGAACAGATTTGGTATTCGCCTCTCTCTTAACCTTGTCTCGCTCATGCAGGACAGAGAGCGGAGTGCCACATGCTTCAAACACTTCGAGGGCTCGCATAATCCGGACTGCATCGTTGGGATGCAATCTCTGCGCAGTCACAGGGTCAACCGCTCCTAACCGTATGTGCAAGGACGCGCTGCCATTTACATCCAGATCGCCTCGGAGGCGTTCGCGAATTGCGGTATCCGCGGGCGTGTCGGCCATCGACCAGTCATACAGCAGCGCGCGGATATACATACCCGTGCCGCCAGAAACTACCGGCAATCTTCCCCGCGACGAGATGGCGTTAATTGATTCCAAGGCTGCTGTTCGCCAGGCCGCAGCCGTGTACTGCTCGTCTGGATTTATGACGTCTAACAGATGAAATGGGATCCCACTTGCATCAATTTCATCCACGGACGGTTTTGCAGTTCCGATGTTCAGTCCACGATAAACCTGCATTGAGTCTGCATTAATAATCTCGCCGCCAACCGCTCTCGCCAACTGTATCGAGAGGTCCGTCTTTCCTACTGCAGTCGGCCCGGCTATGACGATGAAACGCTCTGTCAGTGTATACTCCACTCGAGTGAAACGAGCTTGTTTTCCTGCGCGATTGTTGGTCCAGTATATCACAAGGGGGGTGTATTCTCAAGTAAAGCAGGAGAGCTTCCCAATCCCTCGATGCACCGTTATTCGATGCACATATTGGTCTTCTCAGCAATCATGCTACGGATTGACCAGGCTTAAGTGGTAGCACCTGCACCTCACTGTCCTCTCCTAGTTCATCTTCGAGCATCTCTGGAGTTCCAGCGAGAATTGGGAACGTACCGTAGTGAATTGGCAACACATAGTCGACAGCCAACATTAGCGCAGCGCGAGCTGCTGCTCGAGGTCCCATGGTGTAGTGATCGCCGATTGGCAAGATCGCTAGATCCGGTTGGTAGTACTCCCCGATTAGGTCCATGTCGCCGAAGAGCGCCGTGTCGCCGGCATCATAAATTGTAAAGCCGTTCTCAAATTCGAGCACATAACCAACAGGCAGCCCTCCGTGGATGACAGTGCCATCGTCATTCGTGAAGCTGCTTGTATGAAACGCCTGCGTCATTGATACTTTGATGCTTGTACCAGCGGGAACAACGGAACCACCCATGTTCATTTCAACGACGCGCGTTACACCTTTAGATGCCAGCCATGCGTGGACTTCAGGGACGCAGATCGCGACCGCTTTAGTAGAGCCCTTGAGCAGTGGTATAAGGTCGCCGATATGGTCATTATGTATGTGAGTAATAAGGACGATATCAACTATGTCGATCAGGTTCTCCACGTAAAAATCTGCGGGGCATACAGGCGACGTGTTTAACCACGGATCGATAAGTATGTTCTTCCCGCAAGGAGACTTAATTAAGACGGTCGCATGCCCGAGGTAGGTTATCGTCGTGTCTTTATTGATGGTGTTCATATGCATAAGTATCCTCTAGTAACAAACCAGTCGCCAGGCGTATGGCCGTTGAGCACGAACTCGAGTTCAACCGGCAGGCTGTACATTTGCCCCTCTTCCGTGGTCTCCGCCCCGCCAAGCTTGCGAGGTCCGAGTAATGGGCTACATCCGTTCGTCTCCGTTCTGGTTGAGCTTAATCTGCTTGATGTAATTTAAACCTCGCAGTGACTATTCCTTTGTTGCAAGCGTGTCTGCCATCGGTTTTGCTATAATGATGTGGTTGTGCAATGCGTGTGTATACTTGGGAGACATGGTGCAGCTTATAACGACTGAAATTGCCGCAGAAGCGCTCAGGCAGGTCGAACTGCTTGCCATGGACGTGGACGGCGTCCTCACAGACGGTTCAGTATCTTTAAGTTCATCGGGCGCCGAAATGCGTACCTTTAATGTGAAGGATGGCATTGGTCTTATGCTGCTTCACCATGCGGGAGTAAAAATAGCCTGGATTACTGGCCGACGATCGGACCTTGTCGAGCGTCGCGCTGCTGAATTAGGTGTAGATTGGCTGTACCAGGGAGTTAAAAACAAGCGCGTTACGCTCGATTTCCTCAGGCACGAAACAAAACTTTCCACTGAGCAAGTTGCGTATATTGGAGATGATCTTAACGACATACCGGCTGCCTCGTCCGCTGCTGTGTCCATCGCTGTCGCGGACGCAACGACAGACCTGATATCCGTGTTCCCGTTTGTTACCAGTGTGGCAGGCGGGCGCGGCGCTGTTAGAGAGGTTGCAAATGCAATTCTTGATGCGAAGGGCATTCGCAGTAAGGTAATCCACCTGTATTTAGAAAGTCTTGAATCCGCAGACGGCGCACTTCAACCAGCAGAGTTTGTGGGACAATAGTCATCCATTGCAATATACAATTTTACATACCAACGACTTTCACGACACCCTGAAGCTCGAACAAGCAAGCCGATTGCGCCAACTTCGAGACGATATTGGCACGCATGGACTTTTGCTCGATGCCGGTGATGCGGTTGGTGCCGGCAATATCACCTTCAGGCCAGCCGGTGAACCCATCCTCGAGCGCATGACCGAAGCGGGATACTCCGCGATGACGGTTGGCAATCGCGAATTTCACTTCTCGCGCATAGGCTTCTTTAGTAAGCTCTCGAAAGCTGGCTTTCCTGTACTATGCGCAAACGTGCGCCCTATAAATGCAATCGCAGCACGCGATCCGGCGTCTCTGCCCACGGTTGCCTTCACAGAATTCTTGCTGGAGGGAAATTTTAAGGTCGTTGTATTCGGTGTGACAGTTCCCATGATCACCGAACAGATGTTAGTGCGGAAAGTATCTGCATATGTTTTTGATGACCCAATCAAAGTCGCCTGCGATATGGCCACGAGGCTTCGAGAATCACATAATCCGGACCTATTAATCGCAATGACTCACATCGGCATAAAACAGGATGAACGACTTGCGGAGGCTTGTCCCGTCATCGACATCATTATTGGCGGACATACTCATGTGACACTTCCAGAAGGACAGCGCATCGGCAACACGCTGCTTGTACAGGCAGCCAGCCACGGGCGATACTATGGGCGAATTGACATAGATGCCGCCGATGGATGTCGCTCCAGACTGACCGCACGTTTAGAGGAGCTATAATTGGCAACTTTCTTGTGCCTTTTACTTCTCTTCATAGCGACCGCGTTCGGAAGAATGATTCTGAGACGGTTCCTGCCGTGCGCAATGGGCGAAAGCTGTGCAAACGTATATGCAGGAGCGATTGGGCTTGGCTTTGCCGCTTATGCGGTCCTGTTCGCTGGCCTTCTCGGTGGCCTCAAAACAGCGGTTGTTGGTACAATCTGGGTGTTAATGCTCGCTGCCAGCTTTACGGATGCGTCTGCACTCGCAAAATCGCTCGGCAGTAGCGTGGTGCTTTTTCGGCGATGGTGGAGAAGAGTCTCTGAAGGGGAAACGGCGGCACGATATGCAGCGCTCGGCGCTGGGGCTTGCCTGCTCTTTGGGGCTGCTAGCATTCTGGCATGCTACAAACCACCTGGCGGCGTTGAATGGGATGCGATCTCCTACCATCTTGCGGATCCCAAGCAGTTCATTCTCGCCGGTCGGGTCAGTTCACTGCCAACCGAGCATCATAGCAACTTTCCACTTTTGATGGAGATGCTCTATACGTTGGGTTTGATGTTTAACGGCTACGCGCTTGCGAACATGATGCATCTCGCTACGGCAGCGCTGACGACGCTCGCAATTTTCACCTTTACCCGCGGCAGGCTTGGCTCCGCGTTTGCGTGGTTAGCAGCGGTTCTGTTTATTTCGACGCCGGTAGTTTTGTGGGAGTCTAGTGTCGCCTACATTGAGCTTGGGCTAGGGCTATACATTACCCTTGCCGTGATGGCAGCTATCTGTGCAACAGATTCCGGTGACCCCAAAGATCGAAGCTCCTGGTTGATGCTTGCCGGCACCATGGCGGGCCTAAGCCTTGGCGTTAAGTACCTTGCCCTGATACCCGCTTTTCTGATCCTCATTCTGTTGGCCGTGCGCCTTCGGCCCGTATCTCAGATTGTTCGTTTTCTAGCCGTGCTGGCAATCGTAGCGTCGCCCTGGTACGTGCGAAACATTGTAAACACTCACAATCCCGTCTATCCTTTCTACTATAAGTTATTTCCTGGGAGCGTCAACTGGAGTGCAAATCGCGCTGCTGCATATCAGTCTGAACAGGCGCACTTTGGTACAGCACATGCTCTCTCGCAGCCTGGCCCGGCGATGCGGAACCTGCTTCAAGTGCCGTGGGACCTCGTTACGCTTCCTAATACAGATCCTGGAACGTACTCGAACAAAGGTGAGTTCAGTTATCTAACACTGGTCGGTGGCTTGTGCTTTGCGTTTCTTCCTGCGCTTTTACTCGCGCCTGGAATAAAGAGCAGGGGGCTATCCGAACTGACATTGCTCGCGATCGCACAGGTTGCAGCCTGGTTTTTCGTTGCTCAGGTGAGCAGGTATCTGGTCTCGACATTACCGCTCCTATGCATTGCAGCAGCGTGGGGTTGCGCCTCCGCTCAAGCATGTGTAAGAAAACATGGCGCTTCACTATCTGGCTTTGCAGCACGAGGCTGCCTTATTGGTTCTGTAATTCTCGTGCTTGCTCAGGCTCTAGGGACATTGTGGTCGATTACATCGGGTCCGCCACTCCTAGTGCCAATGAGCCTGCCGTTCGTAGCATCCATTTTGCGTGCCGATGATGGGATTGACAACTATCTCAAGCGATATCTAGATAGTTATGCATCAACGGATTGGATCAATCACAATTCAGCACAGCAGGATCGTATCCTCATCTATGATGATACTCGTGGCTTCTATCTCGACCGACAATACATGTGGGCCAACGAGGAGCACTCCGCTTATATTCCGTACAGCACATTTGCGGATGGCAAAGAGATGACCGATTGGTTCTTAAAGAACGGGTACCGATATGCCATGATCAACATGAATTGGGCGCCCCAAAACAGTGATCATGCGCATCCCGATCCCTCCTTTCCAAAAGGTCCCAACATGAACGAGCAGGCGGCCCTGCAGGCCTGGTATGCAAACGCTCCGCTTCTTCCTGCTGGTTCAGCGGGGTTCCGATGGCGCGGTCTGGTTGCGGACGCCATTAAACGGGGACTCTGGACCGATTCGGGCGGATCTCAGCATGGTGTTGCTGTGTTGAAGATTGATGATCCAACTTTCGTGGCAGCGTTGGACGGCACGCATCAAGAGAGAACTAGCAATTGAAATCCAGAGATAATCGTTCGGCCAACAATGCTCCCTCATCATCGCCCGAAGCATCAGCGATTTCGGCGCCTCAAATTGCTAATAGGCGCTTTATCATTGCTCTGCTCATCGCATGCTATCTGCTCTTTGGTGTCATTCATCTATTTTCCACACCATTGGGCGGAACGGGCTATCAGGATGCGCCGGATGAGGCTGCGCATGTTAGCTATGTTCGTTCGGTGATGCTTGGCCATTTTCCATCAAAGCAGCATCCGCATGCAGCAGGTGCTGCTGGCTATCCGGACTACGAGTGGCATCAGCCGCCTCTATACTACATTGCTGCTGCACCTTTGCTGGCGGGTGGCGAAAGAGCAATCAGGCTGCTTTCTTTGATTTGTGGCGTTCTGACGGTTTTAGTTGTCTACAAGACTGCCAGGTTGATCCGTCCTGATAGTGAGATCATCGCAATTACGGCTGCAGGTTTTGCTGCTCTCATACCAGGACATGTCGCAATCACATCAGCAGTGAACAACGATTCTTTGTTGGAACTATTGATCTCTTTGTTGCTGCTGCAGCTTGTCCAGCTACAGATTAAGGGCGGTGGGACCAAGTCTGCGGTCGCGATCGGCATGCTCGTTGCGGCTGGAATTCTTACGAAGGTAACTGCGCTACTGATGATGCCTGTTGTTTTGACAGCGTTCTGGTTTCTGTATCGGCGCGGCGAGAACGTAAAACTGTTAGGTAAGCAGCTTGTGATCGTATTCTTAAGCATACTCATGGCATCAGGCTGGTGGTTTGTTCGAAACAAGGCGCTGTATGGAGAACTGCTGCCGTTGCATGCATTCCAAAAAGCGTTTGAAGGCACGGCACAGGCAGCAGATGTTGTTAATGGCGGCTTGGGCCTGAATATACATGGCTGGGGCGAATACTGGCAGCGAGTGTTCGTCTGGTGCTACAACAGTTTTTGGGCGGTATACGGCACTCCAAAATCGGCCCAGTTCGGCGTCCCGCTCTTTCTTCCGGATAGCGTCTATCTGCTTACTGCTGTTATCGTGCTTGGCGCGTTTGTTGGGATCACGCGGCTTCATTTCATCAGGGACACTTTGTTTGACGCCGCACACCGCCATGCGCTCTATCTAATGCTTTTTACTCTGGCGTTTGTGGTTCTGGCGTATGTGTCGTTCGCAGTACACTATTTTCAGACTCAGGGGCGCTATCTCTATCCGGCGATATCCACCATTTCACTCTGCTTGAGCATGGGATGGCTGGCCCTGTTCCCTAAGAAATATGAAAAGGCGGCATCTGCCGGAGTACTAGGATTTCTGGCTCTTCTCAGCATACTGTTTGCTGTATCGACGTCGAACCGACAGGCTGCTGCGGCAAATCCAGAAACCACATCTGCACACTCCTCCGCGAGGCACACAATTGACATCTGAAGACCGAATTCCCTTTGAAGAGGACGAATCATCGTCACGTATAACGGCTATCCTTGACAGTGGATTTGAACTTCTGCAGGCGCACTCAAATTATTTGCTGAACGATATCCATCTCTTGAAGCATGTCATAACACAGGATTACGACAATATCGATTTTCTGATCGACTACCTCGCAAATCACCACAGTAAGAGCGTGCTGGAAATCAACGAATACGAATTGCGCTGGTTCATTTTTAGCTACTACATTCGTAAATCGACTTTAGGTTCGGACACAGAAGAGCGGCTGTTCTCGTCTTTGGACAGGTTCTTCACATTTCTTACGAGAAATTATGGATTTCAGCCTGCAGACTGGTTGCAGGGCGTACTCGACGAAGAAAACTACTACCAGGCACGGCGCGGAGCCTATCGTTCCTTAAATGAAGAGGACGAGCGTCTGTGGAAGGAAGGATTCCAGCACTGGTGCGAAGAGCTAAATTCGGATCTCGACGCTCGCAGCCTTCTTGTGCCCAATGAACTGGGTGACGGCATCACATGGTCAGATGCCATGGGTTGGCGAGAAGCGACGCTGCGAAATGAGGCAGTTAACCTATGGCAAAGTGAGCGTGAGCAGCTGCTCGGGGCAGGCGCAATCGCCGAGACGATTCGCGAACAGTTAGTCATTGTCTACCTCGAGTGGGTCGATACGCCTCAAGATCGCCTCGATGGCCAATCTCCCGCCGAAGTAATTCTTGCTGAACGGCTGGAATCTGATCAAGAGGTTGAGGATGACGAAGCGGAAGACGACAGCGAGCCGTCTTATTGATCACTGCTAGTGAGCATCGCACCAGATCAACCAATGGTCGGCACACCTGAATCTCTGCATTCAATTGACTTGCACGAACTAGAAAAGATATACTTCTATACATCGGTATGACTGTAAAGTCTATTTATCCACTCAGTTTCTCCTTTCGCATTCCGGGGTGCAGCCACCGTTGGCTTAGGTATTGTCATCTTCCCTGGATCTTAACGTAACGCAGCGAGCCATATGCGCCACCTAAGCCAGGTGTATCGCTTGCGATCAGGTAGCAAAAAATGACCACAGATCGTGAGAGCACCGCCTCTCAAGCAGTCGTATCCGAATCTCCGTCCGAATCCGTAATCATTCTCGATTTTGGCGCGCAATACACCCAATTAATCGCTAGAAGAGTCCGCGAGTGCTCGGTTTACAGCGTTATCGTGCCTTTCGATACCCCCGCCGCAGAGATTGCTGCGCGTAAACCGGCTGGAATTATTTTCTCCGGTGGACCGTCGAGCGTCTACGAAGAAGGCGCCCCGCATTCGGATCCTGCCATCTATGCGCTTGGTATTCCGATTCTTGGTATCTGCTATGGCGTTCAGTTGATGACCTACCAGCTTGGTGGTGAAGTTCGGCCTTCAGAACAAAGAGAATATGGCGCTGCGTCACTCTATGTGAGCGAGCCATCACCCCTGTTTTCGAGCATTGCCGATGTAGGCGAATCGGTGCCATGTTGGATGAGCCATGGCGATAAGGTAATCACACCTGCACCTGGCTTTACCATCGTTGCAACAACCGATAGCGCACCCGTCGCAGCGATCGTCGATACTTCCAGAAAACTATACGGCGTGCAGTTCCACCCTGAGGTCGCTCACACACCTTTCGGCACACAGCTCCTTCGAAACTTCCTCTATGGCCCTTGCGGATGTACAGGCACTTGGACCGCGAGCTCGTTCATCGATGAGGCAGTACGAAATATCCGGCAAACCGTAGGGGATGCTGGCGTCATTTGCGGTGTGAGCGGCGGTATAGACAGCTGCTGCGTTGCCGCCCTTATGCACAAAGCGATTGGTGAACAGTTGACCTGCATTTTTGTGGACCATGGACTGCTTCGAAAAGGTGAAGCAGAGCAGGTCCGCGATGACTTTGCAAAGGCATTTGGTATCAGGTTGATCTATGCTGATGCTCGGGAGCGGTTTTTTAGCAGGCTCAAGGGTGTAACCGAGCCGGAATCAAAGCGAAAGATTATCGGCGAAGAGTTTGTTCGGGTTTTTGAAGAGCATGCAGAGCAAATCGCAGGGGCGAGTTTTCTCGCGCAAGGCACCCTCTATCCAGATGTGATTGAGAGCGGCGGGAGCAAACAGTCGGTCACGATCAAGACGCACCACAATGTCGGCGGCCTGCCAAAAAACATGACTTTGAAGGTTATTGAACCTCTGCGGCTGCTCTTTAAGGATGAAGCACGCGCCGTTGCTTCTGAGCTTGGCCTGCCAGACGATATCGTGTGGAGGCATCCTTTCCCGGGCCCAGGGCTCGCGATAAGAATTCTAGGAGAGGTGAGCCCGGATCGTGTCGCCACTCTGCAGGAAGCGGATGCAATCTTTATCGAAGAGCTGCGTGCAGCTGGCCTGTACCGAGACATAAGACAGGCGCTTGCAGTACTCGCGCCCATACATAGTGTTGGGGTTATGGGGGACCTGCGAACCTACGGCAACCCGATTATATTACGGGCAGTGACAACCGAAGACTTTATGACGGCCGCCTGGGCTCGTTTGCCGTATGAACTGCTGGAGCGGGTGAGTACCAGAATTGTAAATGAGGTCGCAGGTATAAATCGCGTCGTTTACGATATCAGCTCAAAGCCACCTGCTACGATTGAATGGGAATAA
>CAIXIX010000274.1 GCA_903919615.1 uncultured Chthonomonas sp. | reverse complement strand
GGCAGGTGAACCACGTCAGCGAGTGGTGAAGACGCTGAAAAATACATGTGAGTCTTCCACTCACTCAACAAATGATCGCACTTGCCAGCTGCAAAATCTGGCTGAAAGTGCGCCTGCTATAGTACTTCACTCTGTTCATAAGGGCCGCAGGCTACGGCTTCGGCCATCAGGTCATGCAAGTCGATCACATCTGATGCGTAGTTGGTTAATGCCACGTACCATTCCACCTGCTGAGACTTCAGTTTTCGGGCGGCTTTATATCTGGGTAAGATCCTTTTCCATTCTTCTGCAAGGTCAAGACGCTGACAAGCCCACCACAACAGCGCACAAAAGTGAAGCGCTGCACTATCGAATCGTCGAAGGTCCGTCGTTAGTATTCGCTCAAGCTCCTCGCGCCAGTCGTTGCACGCCTCGTTATGGCGGCCTTGGAGCCACAGCGCGACGCCGAAGTGCGTGCTTGAAGTTGGACAAGGAATCCTCGCGACTCGCGACAAACGGAACGCACTCTCTGCATGATCGTACTCGTGATTTTCCAGCAGGGCGATACCATAACCAAGCCAGGATCCCACCGTATTTATGTCACTGTCACATGACTTATATATCTAAAGCGCACCCGGTATCCCGTTTCTCAGCATGGTCCATGCAATGCTTAGCTGTTCTCGCTCTTCCATCATTCACCCACCTGCAATAGCGTACGAGCCTTTCGCCAAGATGAAGGGACGACACCACATTGCCGGGCCGTCCGTGCTACCTCGCCACATTTTGCTTCGTTGGTCTTGCCACTGATAATGGCTGCTGCTGCGCAGGTAGCGGGGTTGCTCAATCCGGTGTTGGTTTCTGAAGTAGCTTACCAAGATAGATTTCTACCGCACGACTTCCATCCAGACCGTCTCCAGGCAGCAGTCGCGCCTCGCCGTAGGAATTCTGATTTCGCTGATGAACTGCTGAATGTCGTTTTCATCATACACAACACGCAGAGCTATTTCCGGATTGATCGTGTCGATACGGCCGGTAGTCGGCATTGGTCATTCGGCACGATCATATGGCCCTGGACTGCAGATCACGGGCCATTCGCCTTCGAGGAGACCGAGATCGCCGAATCTGCAAACAAACACACTATTGCTGGGCCAGAATTTTCTCAGGTCTTCCACCTTTCGTGTGTCCCCGAAGCGTGCCCCGAAGAAGTATCCTAGCAATATGCCCCGCCGCGTCGGACGAGCAATCCGCCCTGCAGTATAACCGCCCGACCTAAGCGGTACCGCGAACCAATCGCCGTCTTTGTCGTTGACCTTTCTTCTTGACATCGCTTTATTTGAACCAGGGCGCTAGCGGCTGGATTCCGAAATCGGGCACATCGTAACGATGCCCCTCCGGCTGATCTATTTGAAAGAAGGCGTTCGGATTGAGATGTTCCTTTACTGCCTGTCGTACAGCCTCAAATTCTTCGTAGTTGTTCGCCACATCTTTCAGGCTTGGGCTGAGCTGCAGCCAGATGCATCCGCCTTCCATCCCATGAACATCGTATGCGGGTGCTGAGAGCAGCTTTTCACGACCGAACATATCTATGTAGGGTTGTCCAAAAACGTTAACCCAGCACAAATCGGGAAGCCACTTCAGCAGACGATGAGTAACTATACGGTAGCTGTAGGTCTGCTTTTCTGGATTAAGCAAACCCGCTGCTCCCGACGCAACTGCCTTCTCAGTTTCGTTTATCGCCATCTCGTGAATATATCCGTAATGAACGTCAAAACGGGTACAACCTAAACTCATGAACTGCAGGTAATCCGCCAGTGGCTTTTGCGACGGCGACCTGAGGGAAAGCCCGCCGTGGACTCTATACTTGTAGCTGGACGGCTGGACATTTACCGCACCATCAACCCTTGGTCGCGAGTGACGCCAAAAAAACGTGGACAGCACGGTCGACAGGATTTGTTGTTCGCATCCAGTAACGAATGGAATATTTACCGGTTCACAGGTGTTCCATAGATCTGGTGTGATGCCTTCAATACTCTGAATTAATTCCAGGTAAGTATAGGCCTCTTCAGCGGTCTCAAGACGGTTAGAGGTTAAGAGACTCAATTCCACGGTCACGAACTTCCTCCAGTAACATAATCAAGCGTCCAAGCTTTGATGGCTTTCTAGTGATGTCGGACTCAATCCAACGTGTGATTACGACGGATTAATAGCCAAGCTGCCTTGTGTTCGGCGATTCTCTAAAGCCACGGTCTTTGCCTTCCAGATGTGCACAGTTCTCAATATAAATCAGCACACTAACACTGTTTCAAATCCCGCTATCATATTGACTGATCAACTCAAGTCAAGGTTTTACGGGAGTTAATATGGCGCCAGCTAGTTTCAATTCTGAATCTAATCTCGGAGAGAACCGCATTCCTTCTCGATACATAAGCCTGAACTTGTACCCACGGCTAGTAGCGAACTGCATCTCAGCCTGGATCTGGCTGCTATAATACATGTATCCACAGTTTTTAGCCTCAGTCACTATGTGATTTACAACATCGATGTCGTCGGGTCGTACAGTTTTAATCAATCTCAGATTTGTGATCCCCTCAACGGTATATTCCACGAGCGGTCTTCCTAGCACGTCGGCACACTTTCTTTCAAACGATGAACCTTTCAAGGCGTTTTCAGCAATTCGGGCTGCCCTCGCGGCACGAATCGCTAGAACGGCATCTTCTGCTTCCCTTAGTTCAGCAATGCCACCGATAGCTCCACCGGCCGACAGTAATCGTTGACCATTAGTTAGGTTTTCATTGGTCACACCGTCCTTACCAGTAACAGCGGAGATGCAGTTGCCAATTGGATTCCAGCATGCGTACATCTGGCAAGCTTTGATTCCTATTTGCGCACCGGTATGAACGCCACCCAGAAAACTCCTGTAATATCCCTGATGGCCCGCCTCATCGACGGACAATGGATCATCATCTGGATCCAACCCACTCGGATCCCCGCGCATGACCGGATTATTTCGGGTGTAGGCGTACTCGTTGAGTCCGCCTTCGTAGCCAATCGGATCACGGGTGATGAAGCGGCCGGTGGTGGGGCTGTAGTAGCGGTGCGTCATCAGCACCAGATCGGCGCCGACGTTCGAGTCCTAGAGCAGTTTTCCGCCAGCATAGAAATAGTAATGTCCGTTCGCCCATCCGCGAAGGCCATCTGGTCGGTAACCGACGCTTGTGTTATTGAACGAAGTTAGCCGTCCTTCGTCATCGTACGTCAGGGAATTCGAAATGACTCCACCGGGGGCCCGCGAAGGCGGAACGTAGATGTTGTACGC
>CAIXIX010000273.1 GCA_903919615.1 uncultured Chthonomonas sp. | reverse complement strand
TTTTTGCCTGTCACCCAGATCTAGGCACACTCCGCAAGCGCGAGGAATGAGCGGGGAAATGCATAGGGCTCCCCCTTCCCTGCGAAGCTACTTCCCTCTTCACTGCTACCTGATCTTACTAAGATCAATATAGTTGTATTCGCCGCCGCCATCGTCGGCGAGGCCTCGCATGAGGCGTTCTCCGGGGTAACGTTCGCCGAGGCAGAGCGCAAGCGTCATTATGCGCGCATTGTGAATATTGCTCTGTTTCACATAGGTTCGGATTTCGTCCGGGTCGTGTAATGTTTCCCGACCTTCCGGTTCACCATCCGACATCAAGTACACCAGGTTTACTGAGTCATACCGCAAGGCTGCGCCGAGGGCACCACTGATGTTGGTGTGGTTTGCAAGGTCGAGACGGTCGATCCACAGGTAGGCAGCTTCGATGATATCCCTGGATGCGGGCAGCATTATTCCAGGCGACAGCGGGTAAACACGCCAGTTGAACGCGAGAACGTTGAACGAATCGGACGGCTTTAGTTCGGACAGAGCTTTCTTAAGCGCCTGTTTAGCTTTGCCGATTTTGTTTCCATCACGCATACTGCCCGAGCAATCGAGTACATAGATCACGTGGAGCGATCCCAGCCCGTTCCCGCCCTTAGAACCGAATACTCCACCTCGCGTTGTTGCACCAGGTCCATTCGATTCTCCATTGCCTTCTCCGTCGCGTCCGCCATCACCGCCGCCGCGTGCGCCAGATCCCCCACGAGCTCCATCACGTGAACCGCCTGTGCCTAGCAAGCCTGCAACATCGCCGAACGGAACTCCCCGGCTGATTCCGGATACTCCGGGACCGCCTGTTGCATAGCCAGGGCCTGTGCCTTTTCCTCCGCCTGAACCGATGCCAGAGGGTAGATCTGCGCTAGCTTTCTTTCCCGTACCCGAACCGGGGCTGCCGGCGCCGGATCCGGTTCCTGCTCCAATGCCGCTGCCGGGACGCGATCTTAACGCGGACAGTGCTGAACCTGGACTGCCACCTCCTCCGCCCCTGCCTGATGAGGCAACTGAGCGGCTGACGCCAGCAGACGCTAGCGCCCCAGGTCGATCATTTTGTACGGTGAGAGAAGCCAGAGGATTCTCTGAAGCAAGCACCGAACTTTTGATTCCAGCTCCCGGAGACGCAGTTTGTGCCGTTCGCACGGGTCCAGCGCCACTCTTGTTTGTCGTCAGCCCGTCAGGAGGAGTATCGGCTGAAAGACCCGATTGGGCCGGCTCTGGTCTTACGTTTGGTGAAATCAACGGGCTAGCAGGGTCAACCTTATTTCGAACTCCACCCAAATGTGGAACTGATACCGGTGCATTGGGAAGGCCAAGCGCCTGCGGTTTCTCTCCAATAAGTTTAGCAAGAGGATCAGGTTTGGGTGCAGCAGACCTCGCAATGGTATTCGGCACTTCGTTGGGTGTCGCTGAAGTAGGCGCTGTCGGTTTTGCCGTGGTATGCACTATCGCATGTATGTGGCCTGCCGAAACATGCGGTTCGGATTTGCGACCAGAAGACGAGGCAGGATGAGGCGTTGGGTGCATAGTAGGCGTCGGCCGCGCTGGAGCGATCGGCGCTAAAGAAGGCGTATGCGATTCAGTAGGCTGCAACGCAATCTCGATTTCGGCAGGCGCATTCCCAGGGCGCAACGGGGCGTTCATCGATCGGCTAGTGATCAACAGACCGGCGTGCAGCACCACCGATACGATTATAAATAGTTGTAGTAGCCCGTTTCTGTCCTGTCGCATAAATTGCTCCGGCAGTTCTCGCGATTTCTTGTTCACGATTACGGTTTGGCTGGTAGTTGCTTCGGATCGGTCGGCAGCGTGATATGTGTTAACCCGGATTGTCGAGCCATATCCATCACATCCATGATACGCGCATACGGTACGGTTCTATCACCCTTTACGAGAACTCGGGCATCTTTGTTGTGTGCAGCAGTCGATGCCAGATTGGTCTGAGCCTCCTGATCCGTAACCGGTTTGCCCTGTATGAAGAGCCCTCCGCCAGCGGATACCAGTATCGTCAGATCCTTATCCGATTCCTGTGCGCCCTCACGCGTAACCGTTTGTGGTAGGTTGAGGTTTACGCCGGGTCGTTGGACGAACGCGGTGGTAACCATCAAGATAATGAGGAGGGTTAAGGCGATATCGATTAGCGGAATCAAGTTCATTTCCGCCATCGGCTCATCTTCGTCACGAAATCCGCCGTGCATCGTTACGCTCCTCTGGAGGAAGACGAGTTTGATGTCTCGCGCTTGAGAAGAGGCATGAGCCGTGCCGAGTGAGAATGGACGTCAAGGAGCATCGCCTGAATGCGCGTTGTGAAATAGTTATAGGCCATGACACTTGGGATCGCTACGGCGAGGCCCAGCGCAGTCGCGCTGAGCGCCTCGCCAATGCCGCCAGCCATCTCCTGCCCTCCAAGACCTTTCGTATGCATAGCCTGGAACGAGTAGAGCACGCCGAGAACCGTTCCGAATAGGCCAACAAACGGCGAAATGGTTCCGATCGTTGCAAGAACGCTCAAATAACGCCTCAAGCGCAAGCGCTGGACGGAAATTGCGACTTCGGCAGCGAGGTAGCGCGCCTCTTCTGATGCGTTGCTGAGAACAGCTACTGTCTCAAGGACGACTGCCACAGGGGCAGAACTGAGCTCTGGATCAATCGATGAGAGCGCCTTGCCATCCTGTAGACCTATGAGCAGCGCCTCAAATGCGCGCGATTCAAGCCGTTTCAAATTCGCCAGACTAAACAGACGTTCTAGAATGATCGCCAGTGCCACGACAGAAAACAGCATTAGCGGCCAGGCGACCCAGCCGGCCTTTTGCACCAGCTCAAGCATGGCGTAATCTCACTTTCTCGATCGAATATACTTACATTACTAAATCTGATTGGCGATGAGCACCGTATGCGATGCGATACTGACCAAGAAACGCTACTCCCAACAGCGCGCCCTACCTACGGAGTGCCGGTTGCCTTCAGCGCGGCCAGACGGACTTTTGCAGCCGAAACTCGGGCATGTTTGGGATAGGTTGTGATCAGCCTTGTTAGCCTTGCAACGGCGTCGCTCTTGTTCCCCAGTTTTTCGTTTGCGACGCCTGCCCAGTAGAGCGCTTCCGGGATATATTCCGATTGCCCCTTTGCGTCGGCGCCTGCTCCAAACTCTTTACTCGCCTCGGCTGTCTTATCTTGATTGTACAGCGCACTGCCAAGTTTGTAATGGGTTTCCGCCGCAAATGTTGAATCCGGAAACTTCCTTAGTGCATCTGCGAAGACATCAACAGCGCCAGCTAGATCATTAATCTTCACTCTGGCATCTCCCATCCGCACCAGCGCCTCAGCAGCGTTTGGCGAGGTCGGGAATTCGGTGGCAAGTCGGGTCCAGATCGGCAGAGCAAGATCTGGCGATGATTTCTGCTCGTAGATCCAGGCCTGGGTGTAGAGTGTGTTTGCGAGTATTTCTGCAGGTACCTGCCCTTCGACAAGCTTCGTGCATTCCGTGAGCGCCGCATCCCACTTTTTAAGCTCGATACGTGCTTGAATAAGCGCTAATCTCGCCTGCTGCTGTGCCTGAGCATCGGAGAGTAGCGTGAGTGCGGCAGAAGAGGATTTTTCGGCGAGCCCTGGCTGCTTAAGATCCAGATATAGCCACCCAAGTCTGCTCTGCGCGTCTGCGACCCAGACTGGTATAGGACTGATTTGGGCGCCAGCAGTAACTGCTGCACCAAGCGCCGCAGCCGCAAGCTGCGTGTGGGACAGGGCCTCTTCCGCTACTCCGACCAGGTAGTTTGGTTCAGCCGACGCCGGAGCCGGGAGTTTCACAAGCTCCTTCAATGTAACTACGACTTCGGAATATTTCTTCGAATCGATCTGGATACGGGCGATACGCAGGAGGCCTCGAATCTTCTCAGCCCCCGTAGCTCCCTGCAGCGCGGCTGCAATCTGTGTAGGATCTTGAGCCGTATCCACCATGCCGCCAAGGGCCTTCTTGGCTTGTTTGGCTTCAGGGCTCGACGGATACTTTTCGACAACGAACCGGAAAGCGGCAGTAGCCTTGTCTGCCAGCTTTGCTTCGTGCAGCGCTTCGGCACGCTTTAGCGCAGCCTTTGCAGCGAATGTGCTTTGAGGATAGCGCAGTACAAGCTTCTCCAATGTATCTGCCGCAATTGCAGGTTGACCTGCTGCAATGGAGACATTTCCGCTCCAATAGAGAGCTTCGGCACCAGTTGCGTTTTCGGTCGATTTTGCTGCCGCATCGTATGCCTGAACTGCGGACTGGTAGTTCTTAATATGGAATTCACATGATCCAAGAGCCATGAGCTTCTGGTAGTACTCCGAAGACCCAGGTTTGGCTCGTCTTACTGCGGATTCCAGGTATGGCGCAGCGGCTGAATAGTTATTGAGTGCAGAAAGGACAACGATAACATTCTCTTCCTCAAGACTTCGCAGGGGATCGTTCTCCGGCGTCTGGGAGATGGCCTGCTCTAACTCGGACTTTGCTTGATCGTACCGTTTGTCTCCAATATCCAGCGCTCCGAGATCTGATAGGGCCCGATATTTCATCGTACTTTTGGGATACGCCTTCAGAAGTTGCTGGTAACGGGTCCTGGCCTCATCCGAATGGTTCAGCTTCGCCTCCGTTTGAGCAAGCCCAAACAGAGCCTCTTCCATTGCGTCGGATGTGGAAAAGGAGCTAACGACATGTAGGTAAGCCTCTTCCGCCTGCGTGTATCGTTTGATTTGAACGTCGCACTGTCCCAGCCATAACCACGCTGTCGCCGCTTGTACTGGCTTAAGTGTGCCTCCGACAGCAGCGGCTAGAGCCGCCGCGGCGCGATCATACAACCTTAGATGCAGCGCTGCTTCACCCGCGCCAAGATTGGCAACCGCGAATAAAGAGTCATCCTTAACCGCTCTCTGGTACGCGACAAGAGCACGATCGTACTGCTTCAGCTCAGATCGACAGCGACCAAGCGTGAATGCTGCCGCGGCTGCTTTTGCATGACCAGGATAGGCTGCAAGAAATGCTTCCAGAGTAGTAGCAGCGTCGCTGAATTTTGAAGCCGTGAACTGTGCCGAGGCGGCAGCAAGTTTCTCGTCGGCGTCATCGGCAAACGCTGGCTGGGTCAATAACGCTGCTGAAATCGTGCATAACAAACCGGCGAATTCCCACATGTTTTTCAGCCGCAAAACGGGCCTGCTCATCAGCAATCCTCCGTACTTCCAGGCATAAATGTGATGCGTCGGAGTAACTATTACACGTTTAGACGTGGATTGATGTATTTGGTTGCCTAATGCTATAGAATCACGAAAATCATCGGGAATTGTGATCTCGGATGTAGAACTGATTTCAAGTATGGCCCGTGATACGGCCCACAAGTTCGCCAGCGTCGGGAGGTCGGATGATGTGTCGAGTGGCTCTCTGTATCGTTGCAGCATTGTTACTTGGATCGATTTCCGCCGCACACAGTGAGGGCAGCATTTTCTCACAGCGTTCCAGTGCGCTCAAAATCGTGTCTGTCTCAGCGTCTACCGAGGTCGCAAAACGGTAGAGCAAGGTTGAGCTTCAGGTTAAGCTTGATGCGACCTACGACAATCCATTCAATCCGGATGAAATAGACCTCTATTGTATCCTGCGGAATCCAGCCGGTGTAACAAGGCGTATCAACGGGTTTTATTACCAGCAGTACCATAGAGAATTGATCGACGGTAAGTGGGAAAGGCTTACTCCCAGTGGAGATGCCGATTGGCGTGTTCGTCTCACGGCAGATGAGGTAGGAAAATGGTCCTGGCAGCTTATTGCTCGTGATCGGTCTGGGCAGGTTCAATCAACCGTACATTCGCTTAGCGTTATAGCTGGCCGCGATCCCGGTTTTGTCGGACGAAGCAGCGCCAGTCCCGGTATGTTTGCATTCAACTCCGCGGGCGGAAAGCCCTACTTTGCAGTAGGCGAGAACATGTGCTGGGCGGGCGACAAGGGGACCTTTGATTTCGACACATGGCTTCGTGAGCTTAGTGATTCTGGCGGCAACTGGATCCGCATCTGGATGAACAACGGGCATACAATGCTCGAAGCAATGCCGAAAAAGGGTGATAAACTGAGTGCCACTTCTGGTTTCCATGGCCTCGGAATGTACGCTCTGGATCATGCCTGGGCGCTCGACCGTATCCTGGACGAGGCGGAGTCGCGAGGGATCTATTCGATGCTGTGCTTCGGAACCTACGGAGAGTTCAATACTGGTGGCTATTTCAATGAAGGTCAGTGGCCCGTCAATCCCTATAATGTTGTAAATGGCGGACCCTGCAAGGTGCCAATGGATTTCTGGAGTAATTTAGAAGCGAAGAGGTACTATCAGCGTCGACTCCGCTACATTGCGGCACGTTATGGTTATCGCACTCATGTTCACTCCTGGGAGTTCTTCAACGAGGCAAATCCGACACCTCCGTGGGTTGCTGAGATGGCAGATTTCCTGAAGGGTTCCGGTAAGTTTGCAGGATTGCCAGCCGACCCGTACCATCATCTGGTATCGACAACTTATGGGTCCGACGCGATCTGGAAGCTAAATCAGGTGGACTTTACGATGTCCCATAACTACGGTACGGGAAATATTCCAGACCACGCTCCTGTGATTTACGTCGATGCCCTGGAGCATCGCAAGTATGACAAGCCGCACTTCATGGCTGAGTTCGGCATCGACTGGCGTGTTGACGATCGTCAATACGATCCTAAGGGTCTAGGTATTAACCTGCATAATGGAATCTGGTCTGCCCTCGTTTCCGGCAGCGCCGGCACCGGAATGATTTGGTACTGGGACAACTACGTTTCACCCTTGCATGTTTACAAGCCGTTTGTAGCAGCAAGCAAGTTTGCCGCGCAGATTCCGTGGACTGCCGCACCATGGTCACCGCTGAAGTTCGCCGCGCCCGTAACGCATGATCAACAAGAGACGTTTACGGATCTGATTGTCTATGCTGGCGAAGGGTGGGGGAAGGTTCGTGTTTTCGATTACAAGATTGGTTTAATGGGAGTTCAGGACCATCTGCCGGTTTCGCAATTCCTATATAGCCCGGCGAAACCTGAGCTGCGCACCGTACCTGTATTTCGCGTTAACTATGCGCGTGCCGGTAAATTTTCGGTACGCGTCACTACCGTTTCCGGTTCTAGCAAGATACGGTTCCTGATAGATGGCGCAATCGCAAGGGAGGTTGCCCTGGATGCGGCGCCGCCGAAGGACGGTTCAAAGCCAGCTTACGAAAGTACGAACTTCGTGAAGGAGTACAGCGTTTATCAGGCACTATTCAACAAAGAATTCTCTGTCGACGTACCATCCGGCGCACATCTGATTTCTCTGGACAATGTTGATGGCGACTGGGCGAGCATCGATAAGATAACACTTACCAACTACCGCAGCAGCCGATATCCTGAGTTGAACTTGTATGGGAGCGGGAATGGGCGGGAGGCGATTATCTGGGCAGAGAATGCGCGGCACAACTGGAAAAACGTGGCGGATAAACAGGATTTCGGAGTGATTCGGGGCGCCACTTCGGAGGTGCTAGGTCTGTCGGCGGGCAGATACGTGATCGAGTGGTGGAATACAGAAACTGGTGAGGTGATAAGCAAGGACAAGGGAGTAGTAACCTCTTCTCCAGCCGGTCTAAAACTGCATTTTCCCGTTGTCGCCACGGATATTGCCGCGAGAATGTACAAGGAACAGTGAGATGATGCGCCTAATCTGGCAGGGAACTAAGTGGGAAGTGCACTAATCACTCCAAACGTTGCGTCAAAAGGTACAGGTATTCAGGACGAAACGCAATGCTCTAGCTTACTAGACGTACTATCTTAACTTCCGGATCGGATCGCCAGACTCACAATGAACCGCATAGCATACCCCGGAATCACTATCCGAATACGCCTAGTTCTGTTACTTACAGGCTTGCTGGCATGTGAGAGTTGTGGCATGGCCCAGGAGCAGCAGGTCGAGGTGTTGTTCCCCAAGATATTTACCCATATAACAAACAACAACGGCTATGAGGAGTTTGTTCGAGCAGTCGATGATTCTCGAACAATTCCGGACGTAAACGCTGCGATGAGCCCAGGAGCTACTCTTACAGAAAAGCGCCGAGTTATCAACTCACAACAGGCGCGAGAGGCAATTGAACTGATCAAAATGGGCCTCCAGAAGCCGGTGCATTCGCCGCGAACAGCGATGGACGAAAACACAACTTTTCCGGAATTGTCAGGCTTTAGGCACCTTGGACGGTTGATGGGAATACAGATCTACGTTGACCTTGCAGATGGCCATGTCTCATCGGCAATCGAAAATCTGCGTATCGGCCTCGAATTCGCCAATCGGGTTCAGACCGATACTCTGATCTCAGGACTCGTGGGTATCGCGATCGAGGCGATCGCGGAGAAGTCTTTTTCGACGCACCTGGATCAGTTGTCCTACTATGACTGCGAGAACCTGCTGCGTGCCATGCAAGAGCGGCTAAGCGACGAGGCACCTGGAGCGAGAGTTTTTACCTACGAGGGTAACTTTCTATGTTCAATTCTTGAGCACAATCGTACAAATATGGACGGTCTGATTGAGATGCTCAATGATGAAACGGACGATAGCCCGACAAGTGCCGCGACGGCAACTTTGCTTGAGGGGATTCGTGCCCATCCTGACCAACTTTCATCCGCTATCAGTTCTGTTGAAGACAAGATCAAGCAGAACTACGCGATCGCGATAGACAATTTAAGCCTGCCAATGGATAGGCGCAAACCTTATCTTCAGGAGACTTCTAACTCGTTAGACGCCATGTTGTTCAACTCTGTAAGTATCGATCCTGGTAACATTGTCGATCGATACATTGTGTCCAGGACAAAGCTGCACATGTTGGCGCTGCATGCAGTGATCCGTAAATATCGATGGGAACATGGCATCCTTCCAGGTAGCCTGGCGGTACTCCATCGCCCGGAATTGACGATTGACCCAATGACGGGCAAACCATTCAACTACATTGTTAAGGGAGAGGTGTACACTCTGAGCGCCGTTGGTCTGGTGAAGCGAGATGAAAATGGCGAACCCCTGCCGCAGCGTGATATGCTAACGTTGCAGTGAAACCGTTCCGCGGTTCTGTCGCTGGAGGAAGCTTGTGAGAAAGACTCATTTGAGAGCTCTGAATTCATTACTGGCGCTTGGAATGTTATCTGCGGCGGTTCAATCGCACGCTCAGGACTCGCCGCCACCTCCGCCTATATTTCCAACAATCATTACGCATCCGACAAACAACAATGGTTACGAAGAGTTTATTCGCGCTGCAGACATCGTCAAGAATGATAGCGATCTAGATAAGGCGTCTAGCCCTGGAGCGACATTAACAATTAAGCGAAAAGCAGTATTTTCTGAGAACGCAAAGGCGGCATTGCAGCTTATTCGGGAGGGGCTCGCTAAGCCTATTAAGTCTCCCAGGTCCCAGATAGACGAGAATACGCTTTTTCCTGAATTCGCCTACTTCCGCAGGATTGGACGCCTGCTAGGAGCTAAAATCTATGTTGATTTTGCCGATGGCCAGGTTAATTCGGCAATCGATACATTGCGATTGGGGCTAGAGTTTTCCAATCGAATTCAGTTAGACACGTTGATTTCCGGTCTTATAGGCATCGCGATCGAATCAACTATCGAGAGGTCCTTTGCTCTTCATCTTGATATGTTGTCGTTTTACGATTGTGATGCCCTCTTGCGTACCGCGCTTGAGTGTATGAATGACGAGACGCCTGCAGTCAGAGTCTTTGCCTACGAGGCATCCTTTATGGCTTCGATGCTTGAGCGTAATAGGTCAAATATTAGCGCACTGCTTGGAACGCTAAACCAGTTACCCGCCGAAAATCCCGGAAGCCCGGAGATGCAGGCGTTGTTTGATAGGATTAAGGCTCATCCAGAAGAACTCCACACCGCGATTACTTCTGCAGAGAGCATAGTGAAGCAAACATTTGCAATTGCAGTGGAGAACGTGAACCTGCCAGCGGACAAACGGAAACCGTATCTTCACGGGCAATCCAACCGGCTGGAAGATATGCTTTCCAACGCCTTCACGATCGATCTTAGTACTGTCGTCGATCGGTATACGGTGTCACGAACGAAACTCTATCTGCTGGCATTGCACGCCTTAATTCACAAATACAAATGGGAGCATGGTGTGTACCCTGGAGGCCTGGCAGAACTGCATCGACCGGAGTTGACCACAGACCTGATGACAGGCAAGGCATTTACATATACCCTAAAAGATGATATTTACACGTTGAGCGCAGTTGGTCTCTCAAAAAAAGGCGCGAATGGCGAAGCTCTGCCGCAGCGCGATTCCATCACACTACCATGACGGCTATTGGTCATCTTGACCGCAGGATATCCATTCCCTCAATACCGACTCACTTATTTACGACTTACCTCGTTACCCAATTACCCATCTTCCAGCATCCGCTTCAACCGGTCTCCTGCCTGTGTGCGGAACTGGTCGGCGAACCGCACATGCTCGGACCATTCGTCGAACGCCGCCGCTAGTATCTTTTCCAGAATCTCAACGAGCGGTGAGCCATCTGCAAACGTAATGAGCGCCTCTGCAACGCCGACACGATACATCGTCGTAAACGCGGGAGAGCCTCCAAGCAGAACAGGAGCCTCCTGCTCAATGAAGTAGAGGAAGCCCCCTCGTTCAGCCTCATACCGATCCGTCGAGACGTGTTTCCACGTTAGCTTTTTTGCCAAAGTAACCTCATGCAGCAGTAACAGTAATTCGGACTCTAACACAGTATCAACCTCGTAAACTATTTATATCAACTTGGGCTATTATACCGTTGAGTGTAGGAGGTGAGTTAAGTAACCTGCGTGCAGGATTGTGTATAGATAAGGTGAAAAGAGAACTAACGATTTCGTGGTTTTGGAGCGCTCTATGCTGAAGGCTATATTGTGCATGTTGTTCGTTCTGGCTTTGCTTCCCGTTTATGCCGCGCCGCCTCAGCGCATTTTCGTCGCGACAGACGGCAGCGACGCCTGGTCAGGCAGGATCTCTGCCCCCAATCGTGGCTTAACAGATGGACCTGTCGCCAGCCTTACAAAGGCACAGTCACTGGCTCGCGAGTTTAAGAAGCATGGATCGGTAGAGGTCGTCGTTCGAGGCGGTGTGTATTCTCTAGAAAAGACGCTGACGTTGACGTCCGAAGATTCGGGGACGGAGGATTCACCGATTGTTTGGGCCGCCTATCGCGGCGAAACACCTCTTATTCAAGGGGGCCGAACCATTGGCGGGTTCACGCCTTTCCGCGATCATATTCTCGTGGCAGATCTGGCTGCGCAAGGAATGAAGGGCGCAATTTTCAAACAATTGATGTGCAACGGCAAGCGCATGGATCTGGCGCGTTATCCAAACCGCGACGCGGACCATCCTGTAACCGGAGGTTGGGCCTATGCAGATGGACCATCCGTGCCGATGTACGCCGAGAAACCGGGCGAAAAGTTAAACGAGTTTCAGTATCGTTCCACCGATGTGCGCCATTGGTCTCATCCCGAAGAGGCCGAAGTGATGGTGTTTCCTCGCTATAACTGGTGGAACGACATTTTGCCGGTGACCTCTATCGATGAGACTAACCGAGTGGTTCATCTCGGTGCTAATGCATCGTTCGGGATTCGACCAGGGGATCGCTACTATGTTCAAAACCTCTTTGAAGAGTTGGATGCACCTGGAGAGTGGTACCTGGATCGCCGATCAAACCGGGTCTATTTTATTCCACCCAAAGAAGCCGACAGCACAAATATGGCTGTTAGCGTGCCCGGGATAAAGACCATTCTTGAATTCCAGCCTGGAGCAGCTCATATCCGGTTCAGTGGCTTCACTTTGGAAAGTTGCTCGGGCAATTCCATCTACATGCATGGCAGCGCAGATTGCCGTATCACCGCTTCAACGATTCGAAATGTTGGCGATTATACAGGATCTGGCGTGGTTATTGAGGGCGGCACGGATAATGGCGCCGCTGGATGCGACATTCACGATGTTGGACGTGATGCGATTAGCCTATCAGGCGGCGACGACAAAACCTTGAAGCCGGCAGGCAACTTTGCGGAAAATAACTATATTCACCATGTTGGCGTCTATTACAAGCAAGGTGTTGGCGTATCGATTTCGGGGGTGGGGAATCGCGCTTCGCACAACCTGATTCACGATTGTCCTCGTTTTGGAATAACCTGGGGCGGCTGCGATCACATAATGGAATACAACGAGATCCGACATGTGGATCTCGAAACAGCCGACTGCGGCGCGATCTATACCTGGCAGGTGGATTGGAGCAAGCGCGGAACAGTTATTCGGTACAACTACCTGCATGACGTTATCGGTTTCGGCTTCGAGAATGGTAAATGGTCCAGCCCTCACATGAACTGGGGCATCTATCTGGACGATGGAACCTGCGGCACTCATGTTTACGGCAATGTTGTCGTTCGAACTATCTTAGGCGGCGCCCACATTCATGGGGGACGCGATAACACAATCGTAAACAATATCTTTGTGAATGGACGAGACAGCCAGATGCAGTTTAGTGGCTATAATGCTGGCGAGCACCCGGTGCCAATGATTACAGAAACGTGGAATAAGTTTCATGGTACAGACGCCTATCTGAAGTACCCCGGTTACACGGAGCTTACGAGGAGCCTGGTCGACGCCTGGCAGATGGCTGGGAATCGTTATGAGCACAATATAATCAGCTATTCGGAGCCAAAAGCCGCTATGTATGCGCATTATAATCTGCCGTATGATAAGACGGTTACTGATTACAACGTGATATGGCACGGCAGATCCAATGCCTCAGTTCGAACCGGCGTAACGAAACTTGGAATGCCAATCGGGCCCGAGCTCGTTCAGAATGGTGGGTTTGAAGGTGAAATCGCGGGTGGAGTTCCGTCAGGTTGGGAATGGCAGGTCCGTCCGAATGATTCAGCCGCGGTTATCGATACCGATGTGAAACATGGTGGAAAGCATTCTCTCCGAATCGAAGGCAGGGGAACGACGATTGACTCGAGCGGTCAGAAGCTGACCGTGAATTATGTTTCCCATGAGATGGCATTGACGCCAGGTAAGTCGTATCGTCTGAGTGCATGGGTGAAGGCCGACAAGCCGACGACATGCTCAATTATGCCACAGGCATACGATGGCTCGCATTTCTGGGCTAAGGTGTCTTCAGTTACGGCCGGCCCAGAATGGAAACATGTGGAAGCATCCTTCAGTCTTCCTTCTCCGGGCGAGGGTGACTTTTTTGAAGGAATGAAGAACGTGCGAATTCGTGTTGACATCACGAATGGAGGAACAGGTGTCATCTGGCTGGACGACGTGTCGTTGATGGAGGCGAAGCCAGCTTCGGAGTGGGAGGCATGGAACGACCTGGGGTTGGACCGGCATTCGGTTATCGCTGATCCGCTGTTTGTCGACGCTGAGCATGACAACTACCGACTGAAACCAGGCTCCCCGGCATTAAGGCTCGGGTTTAAGCCAATTCCGTTCGACAAGATTGGCCCTTACAAATCACCTGAGCGCGCGACATGGCCCATACAGCAAGCAATTGGCGCCAGGGAGCAGATGACAATTGATTGGTCCAAACACTAATCGCATCAAAATGTTGAGAGATCTACTGTTTCGATAAGGTAATTGTCGCCGATGACTGAATTGCCGTAGGTGAGAGAGTGTAGAGCACAGTTCCTGCCATTTGCCCGCCGCTATTCAGGGATACAGGGCCCGATATTGAAGCGCCACCGGATGGGTACACAATCGTTGCGCTCAGGTATCCAAGCGAATTCAGTGTGCCCGAGATAGTACCACTTTTGCTGAGCGTCGTGTTCTGAATGGTTCCGCTAACGACGCCAATTGACGACACCGTAATATTCATCGTGCCGTTTTCAGAAAGTGCGCTATCAGTCCATGGGCCACTCCATGTACCAACGAGCGAACTGTTAACGCCAGAACCGCTGCCGCCCCCACCACAGCCA
>CAIXIX010000272.1 GCA_903919615.1 uncultured Chthonomonas sp. | reverse complement strand
CCTCGAGATGAATGCTTCTCGTCTCCACTTTGCATGGTAACCCTTCGCCAGACGCAGATGCTGAAATGACATTTGCGAATCGATCTCGTGTTCGCTCGTAGAGCCCCTTGTGAAATACACCCAACTGTGGGATTCCAAAGGTATTCAAGGGATTGATTGCGGTCATGTCTATGCTGGTATGTGAATGGCTGGGCAGCAGGAGGACCTGATCCTCTTTCCACGTTGCATCGCTTTTGCGAAGCTCACCGATTACGGCTGTTTTGAACCCTGGCGGCAGTGCGAGCATATCTGCAGTGACAACAACGATTCGCTTGCCATCCTGTCTCAGGCATACCGCTTTTGCCCATATCCTGTCATGAACTCCAGTTGCGGGGCGGTTCATTCTCTCGCCATAACCGCCAAGAGATGCCTTCATCTCAAGTGGCGGGGTCAGGTCAACGCGTGCTGTGGATACCATCAGGTCAGGCGTTGCAGCATTCCACACCGGCAGAATAAGTGCAGCTACTAGCAGTGGCAACATATTGTTCCCCTCATAATCTGTGTTAACGTTGCCCCTTCGTTCTCCGAACAGCAGCCTGGAACCTGCTTATCAGATACTTATCGTTTGTCGGGAGGATTTAGGCATACGCTGGATTAACAGGCGGAGCACAGAACAGTCTCGCTCATTCCAGCAATTATCACTGTGCGAAGACGTTCGTCGATGCGCTCGATCAAGACGCATTTTTCAAACAGCAGGAGACGTTGATGTCGGAACCAATCAAGCCAACAGCAAATTCACATCATTTTCCAGCCTCTACACGACCTGAGGAAAGGAAACTCGCTGCCGAGAGACGCACTGCCTATCCGTACCGGTTTCCGCGGGACGCAAGACATATGGGCGGTAAGTTTAGTGTTGAAGAAAACAGCGCAAGGTTGCTGCGCTACTTTTACTTTGAGCGCAGGCTAGCGCAGGGACTCGGTTCTTGGACGCTTACCATCCCGGATTTCGAGGTTAAGGTAGAGACCGGCAAACACATCTTCTATCACGCGGACGCCGCACAACATCTGCGTGAACGGCTTTACGAGCAGGAACGACGCCGATCAGAAGTCGATTCCTTTCGAGATATCGAGATCGACATGGTGATCGAAGAGGCGCTTTCCGCTTCCGATACGCCGGAACTTCTTGTTGGAATTCACACCGTAATTGGCGCCGCGCTGCAGACCGCGTACCGGCATCACATCGATGACACCTGCGAGATTACGGATGCGCCATCGATTCGCATTCTGAAACAGCTGCTCGCCGATTATGAGCCGATGCTAGAGTGGGCCGAAAAGGCGATTGAAGCATATATGGTTGGCGGCATTGATGAAGCGCGACTGGAATCGTGGCGATGGCACATCGATCGGCTCCTCGCCAGCATTGGAGGCGTATCCGGCGCGGACGAACGCGGGCCCAGACCGACTCCGCTGCGAACCGAATCGACGCCTTACGTCCGGGGAGTTGTTCCATGTCGGGACAGCCGGTTCTCGACGTTCCGACACACGGGCGACTACAATGCCGCAGACGGGCAACCGCGCTTTGAACCGGGAAGCTACGAGGATACTCGGCTGCGCTTTGTGAGAACGCAGCGAGATGAGGTTGACGCAATCGAAGCGTTTGGGACGTTCTTATGGGACATTCGGTTCAAAGATTTCGATGCCGAGTATTTTCTTGCACGAATCACCTGGGACGAGGCAAGGCACACCGACATCGGCCACAGATCGATGCTCGCCCTTGGGTATGATCCGTACGAGCTGCCAAACAGGCTCACAAGCAGCACATGCAGAGGGCCAATGGAGCCCGAGTTTGCAATGGCTGAGATCAATCTGTTTGGGGAGATCGGCGTATTGAAGACGATAGGCGGCCTGATCGACGAGGCTCGCAGCCGAGAAGACACAATCCTGGTCCACATTAGCGACTATGTGCGTGCCGACGAGCGAACTCATGTACGCAAAGGGCAACACATTCTGAAGGTTATGACCGACCTGGGCATGCAGGAGCTTGAGTTGAGGACGCGTGAGCTATTTACGGAATGCCTCGTCAATCTTGGAGCGTTGCCTCCCGGAGGCACTTTCGGCACTCTTTCACGCGAGGAGATCGAGCATTACATCGGAGAGTAAGCTTATTTGATACCAGCCGCTCCAAGCAACATATACATGCCGGCCGCCACGCAAGCGGTGGCCGGTATCGTTAACACCCACGCCGCAATCATCGATTGAGCAACCTGCCACCGTACTGCTCCCAGGCGTTTGGCAGAGCCAACCCCAAAGATGCTTCCTGAAATTACGTGCGTTGTGCTAACGGTTTTACCGGTGAGCGTGGCGTACAAGATAACGACAGTTGCCGATACTTCAGCGGCAAAACCATGAACCGGATCCAGCCGAATAATGCGGTGGCCCATCGTCTTGATGATGCGCCACCCGCCCATAGAGGTTCCAGCCGCCATCGCGATTGCACAGGCAAACTTAACCCATAATGGCACAGGAGCCTTTGAAACGGCATGGCCATTGTAACTCGCAATCGCAAGTGCAATGATACCCATGCTCTTCTGTGCATCATTACTGCCATGCGCAAAAGCCATGAATGCAGATGACGCCACTTGCAATACTCGGAACGTACGACCAGCGCGTGCCGAGTGCGCGTGCGAAATGAAGAGGATAATTCCCGTCATCAATGCACCGCCAATGATGAAGCCTGCCAGCGGTGAGGTCACGAGCGGAACAACAACTTTGTCCCGCACCCCGTTCCACTTTACTGCCGCCATACCGCCGTGTACCAGCGCTGCGCCGATCAGTCCGCCAACGAGCGCATGGCTAGAGCTTGATGGGATACCATAATACCAGGTGATTAGGTTCCATATGATCGCGCCAATGATCGCAGCCAGAACAACGTGCTGCGTGGCCCCGGTAACTAATCCCTTGGAGATCGTCTCTGCAACTTTGGTGAAGCAGAGCGCCCCCACGAGATTCAAGGTCGCAGCCATTGTGATTGCCGCCCTTGGGCTCAACACCCGAGTCGAAACCACCGTCGCAATTGCATTAGCCGTATCATGGAAGCCATTGATAAAATCGAATGCCAGGGCGCAAACGACAATTAAAATCACCAGTATCATATAGTATCGTAATCTCTATTTATCCGTCTGTTACGGATTTTTAGATACAGCGATTTGGCTGCACTATTAGATTATAGCAGTTAAAAAGAGTCGCCTGCCAATTACTGCCTGGGCCAAGCAGAATCGTTCGGCATCCACACTCCACCCATCCTTCGAGTGCTATAGTAATACACAGGAAATTGCTGACCGGAGGCACCACTAGTATGCCAAAAGTATGACAAATCCGGCGAGGTTAAGACATTGCTGCGACTTAATAACAAGCGTGATCAGGGTTTTTACGAGATAATGGAGGCACAAGCTCAAGCTGCTGCCGAGGCTGCCGACGAGTTCTACAAGCTTTCGCTGGATTTCAGCCAGATGCCGGCGCGACTAAAGCGGCTTGAAGAGATTGAGCATGAGGCAGATGGCCTTTGCCACAACCTGATCAACATGATCAACACTCAGTTCATTACTCCTCTCGACAAAGAAGACCTTCATGCGCTGACCGACAGGCTAGACGATATAACGGATACGATCGAGAAGGCGGCATCGCGCATCGAGGTGTTTGGCCTCAAGTCGCCCGGCAAGGACCTTCCGGGGCTCGTTTCACAGCTACATGGCATCACGATTGAAATGCGAACGCTCATCGGGCTCATGAGAAGTGGATTCAACCAGGAAACACTTGGTCCAGTCATAGAATCGATCCATGCCACTGAATCCAAAATGGATAAGTCGTTTAGAAAGGCGCTGACAGCTCTTTTTGCCGATGATAATCTGGATATACGCAAGCTAATTCAGTGGAAAGAGATCTACGAAATCATTGAAAAGGCTGTAAATCGAACAGAACACCTTGCCTCGTTCGTCGAGAGCCTTATGGTTAAATATGGTTGATACGGCCTCCTGAGGATGAATTACGTGAATATCCGATCGGCCGTCTTTGTTGCCTTGCTCGCTGTTATCGCGTTGGGCGCATTGCAGGTATCGGTTAACGCCCAGCAGACGGTGCGTGCTGCGGGCTACCCGATCCGTGCTAACTCGATGCCCGGGATCAAGGACTACTCCTTTCTCTTCTGGCCCTACGGCTGGAGAGGCAGATCGCCCGGAGGCAAGAGAGTGATCGCAGTGCAGACTGGCCGGTATGGCATGGCACTCGATGTAGAGAGAATGGAGATTCTCAGCCTCGGCGCCATCCACAACGCTCCCAGCTATCGGGACGCAGCGAGCCAAAGCGCCACTGTGGTAACCGCCCTGCCATCCAACAAGCTGAACCTCAGCGTCCGTGTGGGCTCCGACACCTTCACCTGCGCTCGAGGCGCCGTTAATCAGGCTGACACCACTAATTTCCCGGTCCGAATGATCGAGTGCGGTCGATTTGTAAATCGCTTCGATGTGCTTCAGCTTGAGTTTGAGAACAGCCGTGGAGAACGCCTCGATGCAGAGGGTAGGCTCGAGGTAACTGCCTGGCCGGACAGGCTGAGCTTCGAACTTGAGATCAAACCGAAGTGGCCACTTAACCCTGAACAGATCGCAGTATCTGTTGATTACGTACCCGGGGCGAAGATCACATCCAGGTATCCTTATCCGGATGGGTGGCCGGAAAGTACGAGACGCATTGCGTGGTGCGCACTTGAATTTGATTCGCCCGCTTCATGGAACGGAGAACGTGGCATTGCGGTCTCGGCGACCGATCCGCTGAATCCTGGTAAGCCAGTTCCTGTCACCTTCGACCCGGTCCACAACTGGCACAGCATCCAACTGCCGGACGAGAGTTGGCAGGAATCGAAGGATTTGGATCACCTCGAGCAGGTCACCGTGCATCTTGAAAACAAGTCCGGGACAATTCTGCCAGCCCATTTGCAGTTCGCGAAAGATTACCCTTTTGCCGGCGTCACGGGCATGACGCCAATGCTGCGGGACATGTCCGGCAACCCGACCGGCATCCCTGTTCAGCTCTCCAAGGACTGGCATCAGACCGCGGGCCGACATTTTTCCAACGAGGGCCCCTGGTTTCATGGCTACTCCATGCTCTATCTTCCGCCACACGCAACTATCGATCTCGAGTTCGATCTCACCTACGGCCGATGGGGAGGCTTGCCCGCAGCATCCCACGCCCAGCTATGCATTATCGGGTATGCCGTGAATCAACTGTGGGATCAGGCGGCGCTCGGAAGCTGGGGAGAATCGATCACTTACGATCCAGATGTCAACCTGAACCGCTCCATGATCGATGACGTTCGTCCACTTATGGTGACGCAGATGAACACAAAAGATGGAAAGTGGGCATGGACCAACAACGTTGGCGGTGGCGATTTTCTCGCCTATTTCAATGCTGCAGGTGAAAAGAAGTTTCTAACTCGGATGAAGACTGCGTACCTCTCGCAGGGCCCGAACCTGACGGACGTGGTCTACTCAGGGATCAGCGCAGACGGGGCCATAACTGCGAAGATCGAGGTATCAACACCGAGGTCAAATGATATCAACAGGGCCATTCATCGCTTTCGCTATGATGTGCAAAAGCCTGTGAAATTCTCACGGCTGTCTTTCTACCAGGTAGGCTCGGACAACTATAACGACAACCAGTTTGAACGACTGGCCAGAGGCGACGCAAGCGGCCTCAAAGAGGAGTGGAGCTTTGTCCGCGGTGGCAAACGGTACGATAGAACTTCCATGGCGTGCTCAGGAACCGCTCCGTGGTTCTCCATGCACCGCGCCATCAACACGGACAAGCTGGGAGGCGCCTGGGCAAATCGCGGCCTTGTCATCCGATCCTACAGGGCGAGGCTTGGAGGCAAACCACAGACACTGCCCTACGCCGCCTGCTACGGCACGGAGAACGGCATGCCAGGCATGAACGTCGAGATCTCGCCTCCGCCGGGTGTGCACACCCTTTCGCCAGGAGACTATGTAGAGGCCGAGGTCGAGCTGGTAATCATGCCGCAATCTGCTGGAGATTATTATGGGCCGAACGAGGCGCTGCGCCTTGCCTTGTCGGCGCATGGAAACTCGTGGCAACCGATCTGGCGCGAAGCGGCAGGGAATAACCTGGCGGTGCGTGTATCGCAAGGCAAGCTAGAGCACACGTGGCCAGTGCTTGTAACGGTCGATGCAGATCAGCATGCAGCTCTAAGTATCACAGGTGGCGTTGGATTTGCGCCTGTGACGTTCGCAGGTCTATCGGATTTCAGAGGATACTCGCTGTGGCAGACGGTGCGAGGCGTCAGGAATCGAGTAGATCAGTCGGTCCACGGCAACGATTACTGGCAGACAAGTTATAGCCCGGCCAAAAAGAAGTGGTCGATCACCTACAACGTAGGTCTGGATTCAAAAGGCGACAATCGTCAGACTATTCAGCTGAACCTGCAAAAAGACTGAAAGCCAACTGGACTTCAGCCGTAAGTGAAATGTGAGGATACAGTGCGAACTCGCCAGAAATTTGACGCAGATCTCTTATCCCTTGAGCAGAGCCTTTTGTCGATGGCAAAATGCGCTGGCGAGATGCTCGACGACGCGGTGCGTGCACTTGTCGAGTCGGACACTGAGCTCGCAAATGCAGTTAAGCGCAGGGATGACGAAGTTGATGTTGCAAACGATCAGATTGAAGCTGAGTGCATGCGACTGGTTATCCAGCAGCAGCCGATAGCGCACGATCTGCGGTTCGTTGGGATGATCTTCCAGGCGATTACCGATGTGGAACGGATTGCCGACCATGCGGTGGACATTGCAAAGATCGCACTCGAGATGGAGACCTGCGGCGGGTACCTGCCGATTGTAAACATCCCCCGGCTTGCTGAGCGTGTGCGCGCGATGTATAACGATACTGTCGTCGCTTTCGCGAAGCACGATATTGAGCTCGTGGCGCGAGTTGTGGCCGATGATGACGAGATCGACGACCTGTTTCATGAGCAGCGCGCTACCTTGCTCGCTGAAATGACCGCGCATCCCGAACATGCTATTCTCTGCACCAACTTGATCTTTGTCGCCCAGTTTTTGGAACGGATCGGCGATCGCTGCGTAAATATCGCGGAGCGCACGCATCAGATCGAAAAAATAGACAAACCGCGAAGCAAGTAGGTGTTTGGTTTTGGGGGTTGGGGTTTAGGACGACGGAAAAGTCTTTGAGGAATGAGGAATGGTCCCTCGCCCTTCAATCCGCCGCGCCTCTCGAATTGGTATTTGCTCAATTTGCCGTGCGTCGGTTCGAGCCGACAGATCACAAAAGCACTCTAACCCGCGCACTTCGCTAATAAACGGTAGGGTCGCTACTTGCTGCGATCGAGCGCTGCCAGCCAGCGCGCTGCAATCGTCTGACGCACCACCTGGAGCCCGCGTGTCCCCACGCGGAAAGACCTCCCTTGCACGATACGCTGGCTTCATCGATACCTGCACAGTTGCCAAGTTCTGGCGTGTTGCGTCGTGCCTCACAATTACCGCAGTTTGAGCGTAAACGTGAGCTGGGTTTGCATAGCGCTCCTGAGACTCCATCAACTTTATGAAACACGCACAAACGATCGGTAGGACAAGCAGCCCGACAGTGGATCGGCAAGATGTGATGCCAATGTTGATCGGACGGCACAAGCAGCAGACTAGCCAAATTGCAAACGCCGCATCACGGATCGACAACGCGACCGCACTACTCGTCTTTTCGATGGCGCCACCGCGTTACACGTCATTTCGACATGAAATGTAACCATTTGGCGCTGACACCGACCAGATGCAATACGTGGAGCGAAGCGACCTGAGAGAGCGATAACCTCTCAAGGCGATTGAGAAATCCGGCCGTATCGCCATGGTCGCAAATTTTTGATGGCTGTCGTCCCTGCACGCAATTAGCGCATTACCCGATTACGGCATTACCTATTTCGGCGATTGAAATCCCCCACATTTCGACGGCGAAGGACGCCAACGTTGTGTGAAGATGCCAGTGGCGTTCTTCGGCGGAGACAAGATGCAGGGCACCAAATATGAGCCTCCATCCGGTAGGCGAGCATTCAGCGCCGAAGGTGCGCCACAGTGTTAGCCCAGTCTGCAGGGCTGGGAATCGCAGGCACACATTTCTAAAACATAAACTCTCCCCACCTCCCCATCGCGCCTCCGGCGCGGTGTTGTTGATGTCGTTATCGATCACTCAGTCATCTTTCGTTTACTCCCACGTAGCCGCTGAAAGAGCGTGGGCTCGGGTGGATCTGGTTCGAGCGGAACGTCGCCGCCGCGGAGCAGTTCGCTCGGCGGCGTAGTTGATTCCGTGGCTGAGGCTGCTCTCAGAAGTTCGCTCGGTGGAAGAGTCGGTTCCGCGCCCAATGCAGATCGAAGGAGATCGTGACCGGAGGTTTGGCTGGGACGAAGAAGCGTGTCACCAGAAAGGTAGTGCAGGACCTCAACAGCAGAGTTGCGAACGTGTTCGTCAGGGTTGTTCCGCATGGCTTCGCAATACCTATCAGGCTGCTCTATCGAGTATCTGTGATAAACGCCTTGCGAGTAGTATCTTGTTTTTCTTGAGCACAGCGTATTCAGGAGATTAGCTCGTGCCTGTACACTCAACTCGGTACTCAAAAGTATCTTACATGGTAACCCCTCAGCACCGCCAATCTGCCCAAGCGCATCAGCATAAACCGATACCGTAAAACTAGACGCAACAAACTTGCACAGTATGTCTACAGCCCTTACGTCGCCGATCATGCCGAGCGCGCGTGCTGCGGCATATTTCACGTTGATGCTCTTGTCGTTGGTAAGCGCAGCGCATAGCGCTTCAACGGCATTGGCATCACGAATCTGACCCAGCACAGCGGCTGATGCGGCCCTGACATTTTCGCTGTAATTGAACTGAAGTGTAAAGATCAACTCGTCTAGGGACTTTCCTCCCATAGCTATAAGGGCGCCAGCGACGCTGACGTTTCGAGGCCCATCTGGATAACAGAGTGCGGCACACAATGGTCTGATTGCACGTTCATCACCTATAATTGCGAGGGCACTGGCTGCCTGCGCGGATACATTGCTGTCTGGGTCGTAAAGCACCTGACAGAGAGATTCAACTGCACGCGGGTCACCTATCTTGCCTAGAATCTCGGCGACAGATGTGCGGACATTGCTATCGGAATTCGCTAACGCATGACTTAGCGGCTCAACCGCGGGTTTACCAATCGCCACAAGGATTTTGGCAGCTTCCGAATGCGCGTTTGACGTTCTCTTGTCCCCAAGCACGCTGATGAGCGGTTTCACAGCTCTCGCACCAATAAATAATAGGGTTTCCGCGGCGCGCCTCTGTTCATTCACTAGCCCATCCGCACCTTGACTCTCGAATTCTATGTTGGGAAACATCTCGATTGCAGTGGTTAGATTATCCTTGAATCGAAGCTGCTGGATTAGCTTGTCGACATTGCTTTCCAAATATGTATCCCTAAAGAGTAATGACACCGCCATTATAACGGTGCCGGAACGATTCTCAACTATCCAGCGCTCGCAGTTCCCTACGAACATCAGCGATAGGGTATATGGATTGGCAGCCTGGTCCACGCCGCTCTAAATGCTGTTTGAGCAGTTGTGTTGCGGTGAATACGTCGCCAAGGTCCAGATAGCAGTGACTCATGCGGTAGAGGCAATCTGCATACAGCCCACGCGCCCTGGCGCGACCCTCTCCACAGCGATCATAAGCCAGCGAGTCGATACCCCTGGCAGTTACTCGCGAATACTGAGCGATAGCTTCATGTGGCCGGTCCATTGTCTCCAATGTGCTGACGTAGTCCCAAAGCACGAGAGGGCAGTCGGGATCAAGGGCAAATGCCTGTTCGGAAAACTCCAGTGCACGCACGTAGTTTCGCTGCTCGTAGTAGACAAGAGCCAATCGTGTCAACAGCCAGTGGCTAGCTGGTTGCTCAACAAGTGCCGCCTCGATGAGTGTCCCGGCGGTTTCCCAATCGTCCCGTGCAATGTTCCATTCAATGTCCATCGCTGTAAGCCCCTACCGTGAATGAAGTGGCGCAATGCCGCGCAAGCTAAAGAATGGGCAGTCTGCTGGCGTACTCCCCTTACATCCCCGCCTACCACAGATCCGATGAAGCGAGCGCCGCGATACATTTCAATTCGCACACCGCCCTCGTCCGGTAGACCACAGATCCCTCCCAACACGTAAACCGAAAACAAGAGCCAGTCGCCTACACGCCATTCCAGAAGATCATCAATCATAAATACTCGGGTTATATCTGCCTCGCCGGATAGTCGGGAAATTTCCGGTTCCAGTCCGCGACGTCCAATACAGCGAACTTGATATTAAGTGGAGTCAGCGCATTATGAATTTGATTCCGTATAAGTTGCTGCGCGGCGCCTTTCAATGCCGGATCCGCACCATGTTGGGGCTGAAATAGAAATATCAGCATGAGCGGACGTGGTAGTGCATCTGGGTCCCTCTTAGATGCAAGAAACGCGTCGGTGCCAAGGAACTTTTCCCGCATCTCTCTGGCGAAGGTTTCGCTTTTCATCTTACGCGGGTATTCGTTATGTGCCGAGACGCGCCAGTTCTTGACCTCGAGCCAGATCCATCCCACATGATCCAAAACTCTGAAATCGATCCCTGGCCATAGGGAGTTACCGTCGGATCTGTAGTTACCGGTACAACTGCATTTCAGGTCGTGGGTGTAGACTCGTATCGCAGTATCAAAGTTGAACTCAATTTTGCTCTCGTTACACACTGCCACGCGTTCTAACCCCTCCAAGAGTTCTATCGAGATCCCTGTCGTACAGATTGCCGTAATGTCCTAGAATCGAGTTTGGCTCAAGATCCGAAAGAGATTCTGAAGCGGTGACCAGACTGCCTTTGCTACTGTGGCTGAGCGAGAAATAACGCAATGGATCTGTTTCGCCAGCCTGCAAGTCCAACTCTTTCAATATTACGTAGCTGTGCGTTGTGAGAAACACCTGCACACCGTGACGTGCGAGGGAAAGAAGCTCCGCTACTATCGGTCGCATAAGCACAGGGTTGATGTTAACTTCGGGTTCGTCCCAAAACAGCGTAGCCCCTGGCAACAGCCACTGGTTTTGTTTTAGCCGGATGAGTGTTGCGACCTTACGCAGGCCCTCTGCAACCAACGGCATCTCCATACGCCCCGTTGCTGTGAGTAGATAGAATCTTCCACTGGTTTCGTCCTCGACAACCTCACCTTGCAGTATTGATTGCAGATCGCGCCCCGTTCCGGTTCCCGCGCCGTATGCAGCCCGCGCAGAGCTTCGTGCCTCACCTAGTGCTCCCGCCACTTCGGCCCGGCCGCGTAGCGAGAGGAGGCCTAAGAGATCATAGCATGTAAGATCGAAGTCCAGGAAGACAGTATTATAGGCCTCCTTAAATCCCTTAGAGTGTCCAAGCATATCGGTCGCAGGAATAAAAACTGGTCGGGATGGGCTAACGGGGCGTGTCATGAGACCTAACGAGCTGGAATAAACTCCGCCGTGCTCGTCACCGTTGGTTCGTCGATCGATCCGATAACCCCAATCGACGCTACCGAACATACCGTCGACTTTGAGGGCGACGGAGCGCTCCGTACTTATTCGGATTAACGATTGAAAGTCCTCGACCTGGAACAGCTGCTTTAGCGCCGATTCCGTGTCTGGTACTTCACGCGATCGTGGACGCTGGCCAGCATACAAGGCTTTCATCAAGTGCGTCTTGCCAGTGCCATTCTCGCCAATGATCGCGTTTATGCCCGGGCAAAACTCAAACGTAGCGTCGGCAAACGCCGTAAAATTTTCTAAACGCACCTTCGAGTGGTGGGAAATTTCAGCCACTATGTTAGCTCCAGATTCAACCTACGAAGCGCTTGCTTGGCGGATGACGGTAATGTTACAATCTATCAGATGCCTCAATGAACCCGAACAGCGGTGGTACAGTCACTTACATTATTACCAGATTACCGCCGCGCTACGCTTGCGCGACGAGATTTAGCGCTGGGTATAGCCTTACCCCTACCGCTCTGACCCAGGGGTCCTGCGCCCGCGCGACGAATGAGCGATGCAGTGCGGAGGGGAGCAGTCCGCACGCTGCCATCGTCAAATGCAGATTTTTAGACAGGATTACAGGATTAACATGAGTGGCTTAGCCGCGCTTTCTAGCAGCTCACACGCCACTCTTCAGCCGGCAGGCACGGTTGTCGCCCCTCTCCACGTGCAAAAAAGTCGGGAGCTCAGCATCGCCGCGAGCGAGTGGAGAGGGTAGGGTGAGGACTCTCCAACACACAAGTCGGCGGAGTTTTCGTAAGCGCCAGCTTGCGGCCCAACCGTCGAAATCGCAAAATGCAGATTCTTAGACAGAATACAGGATTAACAGGATGAGAAATTCTCCTGCGCATGATCTTGGTTTGCGTAATTATCGGCCGTATCGCCACGCTTGCTAACTTATACCAGGAGTCGTCCCTGAACGCAATTACCGCATTACCCGATTACCGAATTACCTATTTCCTCGATCGAGATATCCCCCACCTTTCGTCGGCGAAGGACGCCAAATTCACGAAGGACGCCAACGTTGTGTGAAGATGCCGGTGGCGTTCTTCGGAGGACGCGTAGCACAAATCAGCGGTCAAGTCTTGAGGTCTCTGAAGTCGATGAGGTCTTCGATGGCGGAGCGATGTCGGCCGAAGCGTGTAGCCCAGATAACGCATTGTGGGGCGTTGCAGCGTTAAGAACGCCAAATCAGTTAAGGACGCCAACGTTGTGTGAAGATGCCGGTGGCGTTCTTCGGAGGACGCGTAGCACAAATCAGCGGTCAAGTCTTGAGGTCTCTAAGGTCGATGAGGTCTTCGATGGCGGAGCGATGTCGGCCGGAGCGTGTAGCCCAGATATCGCATTGTGGGGCGTTGCAGCTTTAAGAACGCCAAATCCGTTAAGGACGCCAACGTGGTGTGAATGCGCTCGTGGCGTTCTTTACTGGAAGTTGCGTAGCACACAACAGCGGTATATTCGCCACACTCTATACTTCATGACGAATTGGAAGGCCTGCATGTAGCCCGGATGGCGGTCAGCGAAGCTTCCTGCCGGACCGTTCACCGGTTCGGTAACCGACAACCAATCTCTAACCCGAAGTCCAATCTCCTCCCGAACCATGCACCACTAGTGGTGTGATTCCTAATTGGGTATAGGGCTCTGCCACTTCGCCAATTTGTCCGCTAGATCGGTGCTGGTAAATCGCCAGTTGAACGGTGTCGCGTTCTCGTTGTACGT